>JANWXU010000180.1 GCA_025057395.1 Bacteroidia bacterium
CAGTATAGCTTTGTGCATTAGATACTGCACCCCAACTCACTAAAACAGAAGCATTAGTGATATTACTAAAATTAATCGTAGAAGGGGGATTACAAGTGGGAGTAACAGTGCCATTGGTAAAAGTAAAGCGGCTACTGAGCTCTGAAAATAAACCATTATTACAATGGGCTCTTATTTCTACTTCATAACTAGTATTGGGCTGTAAATTAGGAATAACCACTGTATTCGTATTTCTAGAAATAAGAATAAAATTGAGAGCTCCTACCGCCCTATAATACACGCGGTATTCGATAGCTCCCGGAACTAGCCCCCAGCTGATATAGGCAGTATTATTGCGTAAAGAGTCTAACTTTATGTTTGTAGGCGTTTCACATTTTGTAACTATGCCCTCATTAACAGTAATAAAAGTAGTTACTCTGCACCCATTGGGTCCCTCCAATGTTACAGTATAAGTACCTGCAGGCAAATTATTAAACCTTGCCCAAACACTACCATCGTTACCTCCTGGTACCGAAACATTTACAGAATCCTTTTCTACCGTAGCATTAGGACATCCAGCCCCAACCCTAGGAACAATAACTACTCCCCGCGCCTCACAGCCATTATTATCACGAGCCGCATAACTATAACTTCCAAAAATTAAATTAGAGTAAGTGTTTTGGGAAGTAAACGGTCCATTATTAATGCTATATAGATAAGGGGGAGTTCCTCCCGTAGCATTAATTGTTATTTTACCAGTACCTTGACCGCTATCTGCTACAACAGTTGTAGAGACTGTAGGAAGGGGAGTAAAATTTACAGTAACAGGTGCAGAAAGTGTATCTGGGCATCCATTAAAGCTAATGCGCACTCTATAATTTCCAGTTGTGTTTACTACCAAAGAGTCTAAATTCGCTAATGGAATGTTTATATTGTTCCTTAACCATGCGTATCGATAACCTGCAACTTTAGGTGCGCGTAAAACTACACTAGTGCCCGCACAGCGGGTAATTATAGGACCACTAGGTGTAATGCGAGGGTCAGGACAATTTGTAACTTGGCGAATTTCCTGTATCACAATTCGAGGTGAAGAGCAATTATTACCGTCCTTAACATTGATACTGTAAATTCCTGGTGGCAAATTATCAAATGTAAAAATATTATTAGGAGAAGAAGTAAAAGTTTCACCACCATCAATAGAATATTGATAGGGACTAGTTCCACCCGAAACTGTGATCGTAATACTTCCACCCCTAGTATCAGTAGCATCCGTCTTTGTAACATTAATATCAGGACTGGGAATTTCCACTAAAGTAACTGGCTCAGAAGTAGAATCAGGGCACCCTGCTTTAGAAATACGTACCCTATAAGTTCCTGCCTGGCGTGCCAAATAAATAGAGTTAATCGCTCCACTAATTGGGTTATTATTGAATAGCCATTGATATGAAAAATCATTGCTAGGAGGCGCATTTAGTTCCACTCCCCCGCCACTACAAAACCTTATAGTACCACTAGGGGTGATTCGGGCAATAGGACAGGTTGCTATTAAATTGATAGTTACTTGTAAAGTACTTTTGCAATTATTAGCATCTTGAATTGTAACAGTATATCTTCCAGCTCGAAGATTAGAGAAGGTATTAGCAGCCTGAAAATTAGTTCCATCCAGGCTATACCTTATAGGAGATGCACCCACTTCTGGGGTTAGGGTAATACTACCATTTTGCGAGCCATCATCATCTTGCACTGAAAAGGTCGCCCGCGGCAGCGGATTAACTGTAACATTTACAGCCGCAGTAGTATCTCGACAGTTACCTGTTGTAATAATAGCCCGATAAGAACCTGCTTCGGTTACCACTAGCGTACTAGCATTTTGGCCAGCTATAACCCGGCCATCTTTAAGCCATTGAAAGGTGGAATTGTTAAGACTTCCCTCAACACTAAGACGAACGCTCGAACCTTCACAAAAAGTAGTAGGCCCTTGAGCTCTGAGCGAAAAAGTTCCTTTTTTACAAATATTGATAATTGAGGGCAAACAAGTTCCTAAATTCTTAAAATCAAAAACATTATCTACAAAGAAAGCACGCTCTATAGAAACACTTGCCGCACTCCCTGTAGGGGCACTTGCTTTCACCCGCAAAGGAATAAAACCAATAATTCCTTGTTTGGAATCAAACACCCGACCTAAGGCAGCAATATTAATCTCAATTTCGCCATTATTAATTCTAGTAGTAATAATTTCCACATCAAAATCTACTCCATTTGTCCCTAGTATAGAATTGTCTAATTGAAGAATTTGGCTAGGGTTAGGCACTTCTAGTTTTTCAATATCAAAAATGAACCTAAATGATAAACCTCGAAAATTTTTTAAAGAGTCACCCGGAGTGCCCAGTACTAACGGAACATTGACAACTTCTGTAGGCTCTGCTGTAAGAGCAATTCTAGGGCATAACGGTGTCTGTGCTACAGAAATAGAAAAATTAGTGAGTACGAGCAAGCAAATAACTATAGCACCAAGAGTTAAAGATAAAAATTTACTACGCATATTTCAAATTAAACTTTATTTCTCAATTTCTAACTTTAGCTTGTTAATTTGAAGTATTATAGAAAAATTAAATTTACTTATTTCTAAAATCTTCAAAAAACAAATCTTTAAAAAGCAAATAATCCCAATAAAGCTTAATAGTATCTGAATTTAAAAAAAAAGCCAGATAGGCTATAAAGCTATCTGGCTCATTCTTAAACTCAAACTAATCGTTAATCGTAGTTATTGTTATACCCTCTCCTTCTACCATTATTGTAGTTTGAAGAGCGGCTGGTGTTACCTACTCCATTTCTATTATAACTGCTTCTTGAAGATTGTTCCCTATTTTTGGGGCGTGCTTCATTAACTCTTAGTGAACGGTTATAAAAACTGGAACCATCGAGCTCTCGCATAGCTTCTCGTGCCGAATCTTCTCTTTCCATTTGAACAAAACCAAAGCGAGCCCTTTGCGTTTCTCTGTCTCTAATAATCGTCACAGATACTACATTACCATATTGTTCAAACAAGTCACGTACGTCGTCTTCCGATACATCATACGACAAATTACCTATAAATAAATTCATAAAAAACTAAATTGAAATAGTAAGAAAAAACATATAAAACTTGACCTACCATATTTACAAAAGGCACGCTTATAAGAATATCAAAAAATATTATATAAGAATATACCTTAAGCAAATACTATACAAACATAAAGTATTTTATTTTCTAAAGCAAATAATCTTCGAAAAAATTATTCAAAATTGTATAACTTTGACGAATCCCACTTTCAAGTGCGAACCTAAATAACTACAAAACATTTGAAAATGGATAGAAAAAAAATCTTACCCCTACTTATAACTTTGCTGAGCATCAATCTACTATGCCCTGCAACCCCCTTACTAAACTTTCATTTTATCAAAAATGTAGGTCAGCTTTCCTCCCCCTCCAATCATGAACCTATAAAATATTATTACCAATCACCCTACTTTCAAGTGTTTTTTTTTGAAAAGAAGATTAGCTATGTATTTTACGAAAAAGGAAAGTTCAATTCACCCCAAATAAAAACATACCGCATTGATTTACTCTTTAAAAATCCTAGCCCATATATTCAATTAAACGTAGCAGAAAAAAGAGAATGTTATTATAACTTCTATACTCCCCAAAATCCTACAGGGTTAGAGAAAGTACCTGCCTTTGGAAAGTTAGTTTATACTAATGTTTGGAAAGATATTGATATTGAGTTCCTATTTTCAAAAGAAGCATCAAAAGGTGCTTTAAAATACAACATAGTCGCTCGTAAAGGGGCTAATCTTCAAAACATTCAATTTGAATACCAGGGTCAAGATACTCTAATAATTGAGCCTACAGGAAGATTGCAAGGGTTAATTAATCATCAAATAATTTTTGAGGAAGCTATTCCTTTGGCCTTTTATCAAAGCCAAGGGAAAAAACAAAATGTCAATATTTACTATAAAAAAATTTTTTCTCGTCAGATAGGCTTTTATTCTCCCTGTAATATACCCAATGATGTAAACCTTGTTATCGATCCTATTATTTGGTCAACCTACCTAGGGGGAAACAACTTTGATAGGGGCAACGCTATTCAAGTAGATGCTCAAGAAAATATCATTATAGCTGGCGATACTCGGAGTGCCAACTTTCCTACCAAATTGGGGCAAAGTTTCGTAGGCAGACCAGCAGATGCTTATTTTGCTAAATTTTCTACCGAAGGAGAAATGCTTTGGTGCACCCTTTATGGAGGCTCTAATGAAGAACAAGGACATGCCTTAGCCATAAATGCTAATAATGAAATCTACGTAACAGGGCGCACTAGTAGCTCCGATTTTCCCTTACCTATAACGCCATTGCCTTTCCAAACAACTTATAGGGGGGGAACGGCAGATGCCTATCTTATAAAGCTTAATACAGCTGGAATTCGAATATGGGCAACCTATTACGGAGGCAGGGGCTTTGATAACGTCACCAATATTGCTATTAGCCCCAGTGATCAGGTCACAATCATTGGAGATACGGATAGCCCAGATTTAAGTTTTCCTCCTGGAGCTTACCAAGGAGACTTAGCCGGTACAGGTTGGGATAACGATATTTTCGTTGTTCAATTTAATGCTGCCGGAAACCTGCAGTGGGGCACCTATTGGGGAGGCACTAATTTTGACTTCGCTTATGGAGTGGCAATAGACCAAGAAGGGAACACAATTATTTGCGGCCAAACCCTTAGTGATAATTTCCCAATTTTAGGAAGGGGTAATAATGTACAGCCCAATAAAGCAGGCAATTCAGATGCATTTATTATTAAACTAAATAGGCAAGGACTCCCTATATGGAGCACTTTTTACGGGGGTAGTGGAGCCGAAAACGCAAAGTGTGTAGCTATTAATACTCAAAATCAAATCTTTATTACTGGAAATACTACAAGTTCAGATTTTCCTCTTCTCTCCGCTGTGCCTGCTTACCAATCTACTCTCAGGGGAGGAACAGACGTCTTTTTATTATTGTTAAGCCCTGATCTAGTGCCCCTATACAATACTCTCCTAGGCGGAGTCGCAGAAGATAGAGCTACTGGCATACGATTGATTGCCGATGAAAAAGTACTTATTAGTGGTGAAACACGAAGTAATGACTTTCCTTTTCCTATCTCTCCTAAGCCAGATTACTCCCGAAACCAAGGCGGGCAAGATTTATTTTTAATACAATTTGCTTGTAAGCAAGAAAATACACTTGTGCCCTACTGGGGTTCTTATTTCGGCGGAAGCCAAGGTGAAGAAGCAGCTTACCATAATCTAGCATTTTCGGCAACTAATCACGTAGCATATTTAATTGGTACTACCCAAAGTCAAAATTTTCCACTTCTTTCTAGCTCTCGTAGCTATATCCAAAGTTACGGAGGTGGAGCCTTCGATGCATTTATTTTTGGAGTTCAACTGCCCTGTACTTCTCCCTCTACTTACCCTCCTATAGAAAAAAATTTCTGCCCGGGACAACACTTTCGCCTAGAGCTTCCTGAACTTCCAACAGGAGTTATTGTTTATCTTTATGATTCACCTACTTCTACTTTTCCTATAGATAGCTCTAGTAGTTATCCTTATATTTTTGACCTACCTACTCTTAATTCTACTACTACTTACTATTATCGCGTGGTTTCTCTAAACTCAAAATGTCTGAGTTGCTTTTCCTCTCTAGTCTTAAGACCCTATTTGCCTGCAGAATTAGTTTTTCGGGTCCAGCCCCGCTGTAAGCCTGGAAGATTTTCTGTAGAATTTACGATTAATAGTCCTCAGCAAGAAGTAATAAGAATATATACCCAAGAAAACAGTAATACGCCTATTGCCACTCTCACCTTCCCTAATTGGGTCTATCTTACAGATTCTCTTTTTGAAAATTCTCAAATATTTGCAGAAATATTTAACCCATTGCTTAGATGTTCGGGCCCAAAAGTAAAAATTCCGCTTACTTTTAATTTGCTAAAGCCCCCTATTGCTTTGCCTGCGAGCCGATGTGGTGCGGGAAAAATTACTTTATCTATTCAATACGAAGTGGAACCAGGTGTTGAACTTAGACTATATAATAACTTGCTATCCATTACGCCAACAATTATAGACTCAATTCCTCCCTATCATTTCAATTTAGAAGTTACTTCCACAACCTCCTTTTACGTTCAAGCATTTAACAAATTACAAGATTGTGTAAGTGCTAGAGTATCCGTTAAAATTATTATTAACCCTT
>JANWXU010000181.1 GCA_025057395.1 Bacteroidia bacterium
GTTGCAATTGCAGCAGGGTGCTGATGTGGAGACGGTGAAGGTGGTTTTGAAATAAGAGTGCGGCATGAAGGAAGAAAGCCCTCCAAAAATTGGAGGGCTTTCTTTTTTAGTTTGAGTATTAAATTGTTTTTATTGGGGTATTGGGGCTAGGGAATATGGTTAATTGAGAACCTTTTAAATTTTATTTTAGTCGTTAGTGGTTGGAGCAGACGGAAAGGAATTTTGTAGGTATTGAATGCGAAAAAGTTTGATGGATAAAATCTCACATAATTTTTGAAGGAGTTCCACTTTTGTTGAATCAAATTCGGTAAACGAAGCTAATTCAAGTACTCCTAAAACCTGTTCTTCTAATAAAATAGGTAATAATAATAATTGCGTAGGAACAGCCTGCCCTAAGCCGGAGTAAATTTTCAAATATCCAGGCGGAAGTTCAGGTAACAGAATAATTTTTTTTTCTTCTATAACTTTTTGTATAAGTTCTGGCAAAGGCTTAGAATTATCAAGTTGTTGCGAAGTGCTATTATTATTGGCGTAATGGCCAATAATTTCTATTTGATTTGTGTTGAGGTGGGGAAGTGCATAGAAAAGAGCTTGTTCAATGTAAAGGCTAGAGCAAATTAATCCAAGTACCCTTTGGGCAAAATTATTTATAGTTAGGTTTGAAGAAGAGGTTAATTGACTTAATTCTTTTTGGTAGAACTGTAATTGCCTTATAATCCAATTTTTTCTAATTTCTTCTTGCTTCTGTTTAAATAATTGATTGCGAAGTGATTGTAAAGCTAAAAAGCAAGGATGTTGAAGAGTTTCTGAGGCGATTTCAAAGTTGTAGTCTTTATTAACCAGCCTGGAAATTAATTTGTGTAGAGTTTCGAGTTGATCTTGGTAGCTATGACTGTTTTGAGTAATACTTTTCAACTTTCCAAAAAGCAAAAGAGTAATTAAAATTATAAGAAATATTAATATGCAATGAAAAATAAGTATTGATGGAGATACGGAGTTAGTTGAGTAAAAAATAAAATAGAGTACAAAAGTGATTAGAAACCAGATCTCTAAAATAATTAATATAAAAATTAGCCACGTAACTGAGTTCAAAGTGTTAAATATCAATATGTTTTTATTTTTTTTGTCAAATATTGTTAAAAAATTTAAGTATATAATTTATGATTATATAGGATTAGCTGTTTTAGCTATTAAAGGCTTTGGGAAAATAAAAAAGAGCTATTATATACTAAAGGAATAATGTTATCGCTGGGATTTTGGGAAGGGTCGCAATGGTATCCAAAGGTTGGAGCAATTTCTAAATAAGGAAAAACTTCTCTGTAGTATGAATGTACTGAGGAAGGGAAAAAAGATATTTCATGGAAAATATAATCGGGCTGTAAATTTTGTTCTAGAATAAAGTTATATAGGAAGGTAGGATGTGCAATATCGCCAGAGTATAAAATTGCTTGGTTGGCTTCTTGAAAGTAATACGCATAGCTCACTAAGCCTGGAACATGGAGCCCAAATGTATCTATAGGCAGAATATAAGGAAAACTAGTTATAGGTTGAAAAGAGCAGTATTTTTCGGGTGATATCATTGAGAAAGTTAAGTAGTTGATTAGCATAGTCTTAAATTCAGAAGTCGGGTAGAGTATAATTACTTCTTTTTCCTTCAAATAAACATAATAATAGAAAAGCAAAGTGGAGAGGCTACCGATGTGATCATCGTGAAAGTGGGTTATGAGTACATAATCTATTTCCCTCAAGAGCTGCGCAGTTTGTAGGCTGGAAAATACTGTAGAGCCACAATCTAATAAGACTGTCTTGTTGCCAATTCGTATTACGGCTGAAGAATTTCCATACTGTGCGTCAAATGCACCGCCTGTACCAACAAATTTTATTTCCATTTTCGCAAATTTTGATTGAGTTTGTTACTTTTGTATTCAAAAATAGTGTTTTCTTCTTTAGAAGAATATGTTAATAACTACAAACCATAAAAACAAAATTATTATTCCTAAATGTATCACTAAAATGGGATATAAAAGGGGGTAATTTTCAATTTCTACTTATATGGGGGTGCTAATATTAGCTTTCTTTTCTATCATATGTAGTTTAGGCAAGCATCTTATTTTTGCGCAAGATACAAGAGCCCAGGTTTATTTGGATAAGGTACTGTATTTTGCTACCCGCGAAGGAAGTGCATATTCCGATTCTGTAATTCACTATCTTTGCTTAGCTCAGGAGGCCGGTAGCTCTGATGCTCTTTATTTGTTAGGAGTATCTTACCTTAGGGGAGTAAAAGTTAAGAAAAACATTCCGCAGGGGTTAGCTTTGTTACAAAAAAGTGCAAGTGCAAACCATAAAATGGCAATTGAATTGTTACTAGCATTTTATCAAGATTCAAGTAATGGTGTATATTTTAGTTCTGAAAAGGCTAAGAAATATGCTGAGATAGGAATTACCTTAAAATCAGCTCCGTCCTATTTTTTTTTAGGTAAATATTATTATCAAAAAAACTTAGATTCTCTAGCCCTTTATTACATGCGCTATGCGGCTGATAGTTTAGTTTATCCAAAAGCCCAACTATTTTTGGCTAACTGGTGTAGATCTCCTAAAAACAAAAGAAAGGCACCGGATTTAAGCACTGCTTTAAAGTATTATCGGTTAGTAATACAAAATCCTTCCAGCACATTAGAGGAAAAATCAGATGCCCAAGTTGGAATATATTATTCTCTGCAACTCGTAAGGTTTCTTTATAATTTACAAATGCAATTATTTTTTCCTAGGCCCGATATAGCACCCCAGCTAGAGTCCGAGAACATAATTTGGCGATAAAAATAGTTTTAAAATATTAATAACAACTAAAAAGTTTTTTATCAATGGATAAGCAGCAACTAATTCAAATTCAATCTATTCGAAAATATCCTAGCGTTTCCATTTTATTAGGCTTATTTACTTCTCCGACAGAAAATCAGCGAAATATTTTGAACCTGAAAAATTTAATTAAGCAAGCTGAAGAGAGACTATTAAAAGAATTTTCTAAAAGAGAAGTTGAGAAAATCATAGACCGCCTTCATTCGATTGCAGAAAGGATACAGAGTCGTTTGCACTACCAAGCAGGCCTAGCAATATTTGTTAATGATGAACAAGAGTTTATTATTGATTTACCCTTTTCAGTGAAACAAAGGGTTATTATAGACCACACTTTCGCTACTCGAGACTTAATTCTAGGAATGAATCGAAGCATACGTTATTATGTGATGACTCTTAGTGCCAAAGAGGTTCATTTATATACAGCTTATCGCAATATCTTGAATGAGGTACAGGAAAATGGATTTCCTTTTCATCTTTCTTTAGAAGTGATAGATGTCCAGCGGCAGTTTACCATAGATAAGGAGGTTCAAGTAAAAGAATTTTACAATAATCTAGATAAAGCTTTTAATCAACTTTATAATCAGCAGCCTTTGGGGCTAATACTAGTAGGGGCTGCTAAAAATATCTCTTACTATAAAGAGGTTGCAAATAACCCTAGAGCTATTGTTGCAACTATAGATGGTAATTATGAGCACGCAAGTATTCATGAATTAGGCAACATAGTGTGGAATCAAGTAAAAGAATTACTTTCTCAACAAAGGAATGAAGTGCTGGTTGAATTGGAAGCTGCAATAAAGGCTCAAAAATATGTTTCAGGAATTGAGCAAGTTTGGCGTTTAGCTAAAGAAGGGCGGGGTAGGCTTTTATTAGCCGAGGAAGATTATAGTGCTTCTGCGAAAATCATTCATGATAATGGTAGCGAGTTCTTAGAAATTGTGGATGATCCTACACTGCCGGGTGTAATTGATGACTTAGTAGATGAAGTAGCAGAAATGGTGATGCTAGCGGGTGGTCAAGTAGTTTTTGTAGATAATGGTAAACTAAAAGAACACCAAGGAGTTGCCTTGATATTGAGATACTAGAATTATTAAATGTAAAATCTTTCTTGAACTTACAGGGTAACGTAAGGTAGACGTTACCTTGTAAGTCAAATCAAAAGTCTTTGAGGCCCGCCCCTTTTATTTTTTCTATTTTTTTAAGTTTTCTACTTTTTAGTCTACGGCATTCTATCCTTTGGCTTAATTATTGCCGCCCTGTTTATTAGTCTTAATTCTTAGTATTATGAAGCAGCGAGATAGTTACTAATACCCATAGAGATGCTTTTTATGTAATGGCATGGATTTCTTTTATTATTGCAATAGGAGGAACAATTTTAGGCATTGTTTTGCTGGATGTTTCTCTTTCTACAAAGGTTTTTTTTGCAATGGGCTATATTTTTTCAATTAGCTCATGTTTTACGCTAGCCAAAGTCATTCGAGATAAACATGAGGCTGATAAATTACTTGCTAAAATTGAAAAAGCTAAAACAGAAAAGCTTATTACAAAGTATGGTATAGAAGAATAGACTAATTGTTGAAAATCAACATTACAAGAAATCCTAAGGGTGGATATTGTTTAATTATTTTTACCTAGTACTCTAGTACTATTAGGTTTTATTAATTAACAATATATATGAAGAAAGCCTTAGGATTTTTTTACTTTTGGGCAATTTATTGGAATTTGGGGGTAAATGCCCAGCTACTACTTCAGCCAGCTAACCTTTCTACGTTGGGGGGATTACTAGGTGATACTGGCTTTCAACTGGCAATTGATAGACACGATAATCAATGGCTAACAGGTTTTTTTACAGGAACTTCACAATTTGGTAGGAACGCTCTGCAAAGCCGTAATAATAGCCTAGATGCTTTTGTAGCTAAATATGATGTAGCGGGTAATTGTTTATGGGTAAAACAATTGGGTGGGAATGAGTTTGATGTGGGAAAAGCAGTTACTTGTTTACCTAATGGAAATTGCTGTATAAGTGGAACTTTTAGGGGTAAAGCTTGGATAGGAAGTGATACACTTTATAGCCAGGGAGACCAAGACGTATTTGTAATTTTGCTATCTGCAGAGGGTCAGGTGCTTTGGCTAAAAAGCTTAGCAGGACCCTTACGGGACGATATTTGGGCAATAGCCAGCGATACTGATGGAAATATAGTTCTTTCAGGTACTTTTAGGGAAAGATTAAATTTAGGTACTTTTACGCTTAGGGGCGACCCTTCTCATACTAATGATATTTTCTTAATAAAATTAGATAAAGAGGGAAATTTTTTATGGGCTCGTACTTTGGCTAGCGGTGGTACGGAAGTAGGGTATGGACTTTGCCTTGACCCTAGAGGATATATTTACCTAGCGGGTAGTTTCAATCAGACGATTTATTTAGGGGAAATAAATACTACATTAAGAAATCGTAGTGGAGATGATGTTTTTATTGCCCGATATACACCTGCAGGTAAATTATGTTGGGTAAAAAGTGCAGGTAGCCGTGGCGCCGACGCTATGCATGCTTTGGCATTTCACTCTAATGGTTTAGTAGCGGGTACTGGCTTTTTTTTGGATACTATTTTTTTCGATACATATCGTCTTATTAGCCGAGGAGCACGTGACATTTTTATTACTGCTTTTGATACCGCTACAGGAAAAGTACTGTGGAGTACGGCAGGTGGAAGTTTGAACAATGATGTGCCCTATGGTATTACTGCTGCTCGTAATGGGAACTTTTATCTAACGGGTCAAATTGAAGGAATTCCTTTTTGGGGAAAGTACTCCACCCCTTCTCAAGCACAGATCAATTGGTCAGATATTTTTATTGCGGCAGTTGATCCCTTCTGGGGAAAACCGATTGGGATTACGGCTTATGGAGGAAAAGGAAATGAAAGGGGAAATTGTATTAGTGCATCAAACTACACAGATAATTTATGGGTAACGGGTTATTTTAATGATTCTTTAAGAATAGGTGGCTGGCAAAAGCGTAGCGTGGGCAGCACAGATGGCTTTTTAGCTTGCTTTCAAGCGCCGCGCTTGCAAGTTTATCTTCCTACTGATACTCTAAGGGTTGTTTGTGGGGATACAATAGCTATTTGGGGAGCTAGTGTCTACCCTCAACTTAGTTGGTTTTGGAAGCCAGCTCGTGGGCTTTCTAACCCTAACGCACAGCGCACCTTAGGTTGCTTTGTTCATTCCGACATGTATATTCTCACAGGATTTGATAGAAACGATTCAGCTACTGCTAGCATGTATATCAAAGTAGACCCAATTACTCC
>JANWXU010000182.1 GCA_025057395.1 Bacteroidia bacterium
AGTTTTTTATCTTGAGCCTTTATGGAAGATAGGCTGATAATTAATGATAACATGAATAAATAACGGTAGGCGAAAAATGGTGGACTAAAGCAGAAACAGTAGAAAATGCGCAAAAGAGAGGAAATATTTTTTAGAAGCTTCACGCTCTTTAAGGGTTAGTTTGGATAGCTATAATAAGCATTCAAAGTTATGGAGTTGATTAAACTTTGCGAAATTTGAAGCTGTAATTTTTGTTAAAGAAAAGTCCACTTCTATTCGATTGCGAAATAGGCATAATTTTTAGAATTATACTCCAATAAAAAAATTAAATTAGCGTCAAATTTTTATGATATGTCTAAAAATTTTATATGCTGCTTATTTATTCTGTGCCTGTTTTTATTTTTAATGTTAGAGGAAAGTTGGGCGCAAAAAGAATTTTACGTGGGTTTGCGTTTAGCTCCCCAATCTTCTTTTTTAATTAATAGTGCAGATAGAGATAGTGGATTCACCCGTACTTTTACTTCTGGCTATGTATTAGGCGGAGCAGTAGGACAAAATTTTACAAAACATTTTGGTTTTGAATTTTCTGTGTTGTATTCTTTGCAGGGGCAAAAATATACAAGAGAAAGAATTTCTCAGGGGGGCGAAAAAGTTTTGATAAACGAGCAAACAGAACTAAGCTATTTGAAAGTTCCGATGTTGCTGCGTTATTTTACGCCATTTCTTTTGGAGGAAAGAAGAGTTTATTTATCTGTGCATTTTGGTCCGCAGGTAGGTATTCTTTTGCAAATGCGGCAGTATGAAGATAGTAAGCTATTGCCCGAGAATGTGGTTTACAGCCGCTACATTAGGCGCCGTGATTTATTTAACCCTACAGAGATTCATTTGGTAGGAGCAATAGGCTTAGAATATACGCCTTCGCCCCAATTTTTGCTAACTGCTCTTATTCGTGGAGATTATAGCCTGGTTGATGCCCTAGATAAAACACTTAAGACGCCAGGGCAGCCTAATTCTTATAACGCAACGCTAGGATTAATTTTAGGTTTTTCTTATTTAATTAATCGATAATTTTAGTCTTCAAAAAAAATAGAAAATTTCATCTGATTATTTTCTTTTTGTATGTGCAAAAGCCCCCCATGTTTTAGTATAATAGCATTACATCTTTCAAGACTAATTACTTGAGGAATAGAGGTGGGCATGTGAAAGTTAGATAAGCTTTTATCGTGAATTGCTATTCCTAATATTTCCTTGCTATCATTTTTTTTGAGAGCTGAAATGGATAGCTTACCCTGATAACTGATGTGCATAAAACAGTGCCAACATAAAGAGACCCACATTTGCATTAAGAGCTGGGGATAGCCGTGAATCTTAGGAAAATTACTCAGATCCTTTTCAATTACAATCCCCTGTGCGAAATAAAAATTATAAAGTAAAAGTACTACGTTAAGGGTTTGATCTAGGTCTACTAGTATAGGAACCGTGGTAGCACTTTTGGTAAATTGTTCTAGGGCAGATAATATTTCGAATACTTTTTCTATGGATTTGCGGATATGGTTAATATTTTGCCAAAATACTTTTATTTTTTCAAGGAGATAGAGCGTTTTGTTAAGGTGAGAGGCGTGAAAGATATCTAAAAAACGTTCTTCGTATTCTATGATATTCAGGCCTATTAATTTTTCTTGTATGACGGACTGGAAAGTAGGATTAGAAGTTTTAGGAGGCTGATCGAAGGGTGGAGGATAATTAGAAATTTTGTCGATTAATTCCCAGAATAACTTTTCTTCCTGGGTATTAAATTTTTGTAGTAGGTGAGGAATTTGGACAATCAGCAAGGGTAAATTATTATTCAAAAGTTCGCAATATTCTTCAATACTCTCCATGGGCTTAGCTAGGGCGTCTGCCACAATAGGAGCTATCTCTCCTATCACTATCATTTTTTGTGATCTTTGCAGTTGTTGATGAAGATTGGAGGAGGCTGATTTCAAATAATTTAATTTTTCTTTTACTTCTTCTAAAGTGTCGTTTAGCTGTGCAAGATAACTAGTGTGATAAGAACTGCTCCAAAAATCTAAATCTTCGAAAAGAAAAGAGTGATATACAAAATCTGTAAACAATACGTTACAATATTCCCACAATTCTGAGAAAGATAGTTTTCTACATTCAAGTATAATCAAGTATTGGTATTTTTTAGAAATGGTGCTTTTCCAACCTATTAAATGGTTAGTTGTTAAGTGCGGGTACCTGTAGTATTCTAAAATTGAGGCGATAGAAGTAAAAGGCTGTAAATCGATAGGGGTAGGTAGTGCCTTAGGGTATAGTAATTTGATTTCTGCTGTCAATAAGTTAGAGACGATTATAATAAAAGTTTGCGGCTGCAAGTGAGATTCAATAAAATCATAAAAGGTTTGATAGAAAGAGTCTTTCTCTGATATTTCTAGGTAGTTGGGAAAATGAAAGTAAGTTTGCATTGAAAAAAGGCTACCTTTTAATTGATAGAAGTTGGTTAATTTACACTGAAAATATTTTAGATAAAAAATGGATAAAAATTTATGAATAATTTATTTTAGGGGTTAAATGTTACCCAAAAGAATTATTTATAATTTTTGAGAGCCTGAGTTTACTAAGAAAAGCAAATGTTGCAAAATTAAAAGTAGTCTTTATGTTTATTCAATTTATATTAAGTTGGTTAAAAATTTATAAAATTAAAATTTATAAAAGTTGAATGTATCTTTTGAAAAAGTATAACAAAAATTCTAGCTTATTTTGATATTTGGCAATGATAGAGGGCTTTTACCTAAGTAGTAGGTAGTAGTTTGTGCTATGTGGTGTTCAAAAACAATGTTAATTTTAGTTTAATAAAAAAGCTAGTGTCTGATGTAAAATAATGGATCTGTTCTTATAAAAAAGTGTATTTTACATTTGTAAAATAGTAATAATTTTATATCATTTACACAAAAGTGGAAAGCTAAATGCTTATAAAGTTAAGAAATTAGCCATGGGCTAAGTTAATCATTTTTAATTTTTAATTTAGGTACTTATGAATACGAGTGGGGTAGGTGAAATTACTTACGATCTGCCAAATGAATGGAAAATTATGATTGTAGATGATGAGCCAATCATCCATAAGGTGATTTCTTTAGCTTTTAAGCAATTTTGCTTTCGGGAAAGAAAAGTTACCTTACTCCATGCTTTTTCTTGCCAAGAGGCTATTCAATTTTTAGAGCGGCAGAATCAAATAGCTGTAGCAATTATTGATGTGCTGATGGAAAAAGATGATTCAGGCTTAGAATTAGTAAATTATATCCGTAAAGAACTGCGCAATGAAACTATTCGCATTATTTTGAAGACTAGCCAGGCTAATTTTATTCCACCTACCCAAGTAGTGGTTAATTATGATATTCAAGATTATATCTATCATAAAGAAGACTTTAGTTTTGAAAAATTAAGAACTGTTGTTTCCCTAGGACTCAAAACTTGGTTTGAGCTTGAAAAAGTAAATTATATCGTTGATTTAAAAAATCAGCAAATTAGCGAAAAGGAACAACTACTAGAGACTTTACTTAAAAAATTAGAGCTAGCCCAGCTTAATCTACTGAAGTTAGAAAAGATATCTACGCTTGGTTACTGGGTAGCAAGTATTTCTCATGAGCTTAATACACCTGCTACGGTAGTTCTAGCGAATATTAGAAATATTGGCGGCTTAATGACAAACTTACTTATTAGGCTTCCTACCCTTATTTCTCTGTTGCAGAATTCGCAGGAGTTACAACCCCTTGTTGATTATGTTTTCAGGGTGTTGCTCAATCATTCTCCGCTGCCTTCTAATTCTAAAATTGAGCGTGAAAGGAAACGAAATTTGGAACAAAAGCTTTCCCAGTATGGCATAGAAGGGTTGCACCAGGTAATATCAAAATTAAGTATCTTAGGCGTCGAAGAATTTCCGCAGGAAATGGTGCCCTTTTTAAACAAGCCCGACTCTATCTGGGTTCTAGAAACGCTTGCTATTTTAGGTCAAATCAAAAACAATTTACAGTTATTAGATATTGCTGCTTATCGTAGCATAAATATAATCCAAACGTTAAAACAATTTGCTTCTTTCCAAGAAGCTCCCCCTGCTCTAACTGACTTAGAAGAGCATATGGAAGGAATATTATTATTTTTTAAACATATTATTCCTGAGGGTTTGACCCTTGTTCGTGATTTTAAACCTACTCCTCCTGTCCCTATAGTGGCTAACCAATTATTGCACGTATGGGCCAATTTAATTAATAATGCTATCCAGGCCATGGAAGGAGAAGGTACTTTAATCATAAGGATATATCCCTTTGATAAGCAATTTGCAGCAGTGGAGGTTTGTGATACAGGGCCTGGTATTGCTCCTGAAAATATTCCTAAGTTGTTTGAACCTTTTTTTACAACAAAGAAAGTAGGGGAAGGAATGGGAATTGGCTTAGATTTTTGTAAAAAAATAATTGAAAAGCATAAAGGGCAAATTCATGTTTATTCAGAGCCGGGTAATACTATTTTTCGTGTTTTGCTACCCGTACCTCAAGAGCAGTTAGAATAATTTTTTTCGAGAAGTTCTGATTGAAGGAAAGATAGCCCGTATTTTTAATTCTAATATTTGTATAAGTTCTATTTGCTCTTAAATTGCACTAGTCTAAAAATTTAGTAATTTTGAATAGGGCGAAGTTAAAATTTATTTAGTTTTGATATTGTTGAGAAAAAGTGCTAATCAAGACTTATGGCAGTGCGGTAATAGGAGTAGATGCCATATTAATTACGGCTGAAATTAATTTAAGTGGGGGTTTTGGTTTTGTAATAGTAGGGCTGCCTGATAATGCTGTTCGTGAAAGTAAAGAGAGAATAGAAGCTGCAATAAAAAATAATTCTTTTGGATATCCTAAGGGAAGGATTACCATTAATTTAGCACCTGCCGATATAAAAAAAGAGGGCTCTGCCTACGATCTCATGTTGGCAGTGGGTATTTTAGCTGTTAGTAATCAGGTAAAGGGAGATAAGCTAGGAAAATACTTAATTTTAGGAGAGTTATCGTTGGATGGTACATTGATGCCTATTCGTGGAGCGTTGCCTACCGCTATTGCTGCCCGAAAGTTAGGGTTCGAAGGCTTTATATTACCGGAAGCCAATGCTAATGAAGCTGGAATTGTAAATCAACTTCAAATTATTCCTGTAGCTTCTCTTTCGCAAGCCGTTGATTTCCTTAATGATAAAATACAGATACCTAGCTATAACTTGGATACCCGGGCTTTATTTGAGGAAACTAAAGAGCAATTTCCTTTGGACTTTGCAGATGTAAAAGGGCAAGAAAATGTAAAAAGGGCTTTAGAAATTGCGGCAGCAGGTAGTCACAATGCAATAATGATAGGTCCGCCGGGCTCGGGTAAAACTATGCTTGCCAAGCGTCTTCCTACTATTTTGCCCCCTATGACACTTCACGAAGCTCTTGAATCTACTAAAATTTACTCTGTAGCTGGTAAATTAGGAAATAACGTAGGCCTAATGAGTAAGCGGCCCTTTCGTGCTCCGCATCATACTATTAGTGATGTAGCGCTGGTAGGAGGTGGAAACACTCCTCAACCTGGGGAAATTAGCTTAGCTCACAATGGGGTGCTTTTTTTGGATGAATTGCCTGAATTCAAACGCTCTGTACTCGAGGTACTGCGACAACCGTTGGAAGAAAGAAAGGTTACTATTTCCCGGGCTAAATTTAGCATTGAATATCCTGCTAACTTTATGCTTATTGCAAGTATGAATCCATGCCCTTGTGGTTACTATAACCATCCCGAGAAAGATTGTGTTTGTGCCCCCGGGGTAGTTCAAAAGTATCTGAGTAGAATATCAGGCCCCTTGCTAGATAGGATTGATTTGCATATTGAAGTGGCACCGGTTAATTTTGAGGAGTTAAATAA
>JANWXU010000183.1 GCA_025057395.1 Bacteroidia bacterium
GAACCGAACGCCGTTTGATTTAGTGGAGGCTGAGCAGGAATTAGTGGGAGGTTTCCATACTGAATACAGTGGTATGAAATTTGGCTCGTTTTTTGTTGGCGAGTATCTGAATGTTTTAATTGCTTCTGCTTTCATTTCTACACTTTTTTTAGGAGGCTATTTGGGACCTTTCGAAAGTTTATTAGGGGTTGAAAATTGGTCTAGTATTGCTCAGACCTTATGGGGAATCGCATGGTTTTCGCTGAAAACTTTATTCTTTGTTTTTGTGTTTATTTGGGTAAGGTGGACAATTCCGCGCTTTAAATATAACCAGCTGATGGATATTGGGTGGAAAAGGTTTATACCATTAGCGTTGGCTAATTTGATGCTGCTTGCAATTATACTAAACGTACTAGCTTGACAAATATATAGCTAGTAAACTAAAAGTGTTGAAATTGCTAATCATTCTAACGAATAATTCGCACTTTTAAATTAGTTTCCTTATATTTTGACTCCAATTTATATTTACAAACTTGTCTATGGAATCAAATTTTTCAAACAGTGTAAGAGACGTAATGTCATATAGTCGGGAAGAGGCCCTACGCCTAGGGCACGACTATATTGGCCCAGAGCATTTACTCCTGGGTTTAATAAGGGAAGGGGAAAGTACTGCCGTAAAGCTATTGCAAGCCCTTTCAGTAGACCTTAATCGTCTCCGAAAAGCTATTGAAGATTCTATTCGGCCTACAAGTGTTAATACTAGCATAAGTAATATTCCCCTAACGAAACAGTCGGAAAGGGTGCTAAGGGTTACTTTGATTGAAGCTAAAATGCATAAAAGCGATGTAGTAGGTACCGAACATTTGCTTCTTTCTATCCTTAGAGACGAAGATAATATTGCAGCACAAATTTTAGCACGCTTCGGAGTAGATTATAATAGTGTACAAAGAGAAGCCAAAAATCTTTTGATGAATGAGGATGTCAAAATGGCATACCCTAGTGAACCAGCCGATCCCTCGGAGAGTTCCTCGCATCTAGGTCACGAGAGAACCTCCAAAAAAGTGACTAAATCCAAGACACCCGTCCTTGATAATTTTGGCAGAGACTTAACGCGACTTGCTGAAGAGGGAAGGCTAGACCCTATCATTGGGCGTGAAAAGGAAATTGAAAGAGTTGCACAAGTTTTAAGCCGCAGAAAAAAGAATAACCCTGTTCTTATAGGGGATCCTGGAGTAGGCAAAACCGCAATTGCCGAAGGTCTGGCATTAAGAATTGTACAACGCAAGGTAAGTCGCGTTCTTTTTAATAAAAGAGTAATTAGTTTGGATATTGCTTCCTTGGTAGCAGGTACTAAGTATCGAGGGCAGTTTGAGGAGCGAATGAAGGCAGTTCTTGCTGAATTAGAAAAAAATAATGATGTAATTCTTTTTATAGATGAGTTGCATACAATTGTAGGAGCGGGAGGGGCCTCTGGTTCTTTGGACGCTTCTAATATGTTCAAGCCCGCCCTAGCCAGAGGAGAAATTCAATGTATTGGCGCTACTACCCTCGATGAGTATCGTCAGTATATAGAAAAAGATGGGGCCCTAGAACGTCGCTTCCAAAAAATTATGGTGGACCCAACTACTCCAGAGCAAACTATCGAAATTCTTAATAATATTAAGCAAAAGTACGAGGATCATCATAATGTTTCCTATACATCGGAGGCTATACGCGCCTGTGTTACCTTAAGTGGACGCTATATAACCGATAAAAATTTTCCAGATAAGGCTATCGACGTGATGGATGAAGCAGGTAGCCGCGTGCATATTTCTAACATTCATGTGCCTAAAAATATCTTAGACTTAGAGAAAAGTATTGAAGAAATTAAAGAGCTTAAAAATCAAGTTGTTAAAAGCCAAAAATTTGAAGAAGCCGCCCAGCTGAGAGACCAGGAGAAAAGGCTTTTAGAAGAGCTTGAAAGAGCTAAGCTTGCTTGGGAAGAAGAAACTCGCTCTAAAAGATATACCGTAACTGAGGATGATGTAGCGGAAGTAGTAGCTATGATGACGGGTATACCTGTTCAAAAAGTAGCAGAAGGAGATGTTAAGCGGCTTCAAAATATGGCAGAAGAATTAAAGAAGCGGATTATTGGACAGGATGAGGCTATTGAAAAGCTAGTCCGTGCTATTAAAAGATCTCGCACGGGTCTAAAAGATCCTAATAAGCCTATAGGTTCTTTTATTTTTCTTGGGCAGACAGGTGTGGGTAAAACTGAGTTGGCTAAAACGCTTGCGAGCTATCTCTTTGATGGCGAGGAGTCTCTGATTCGAATTGATATGAGCGAGTACATGGAAAAATTCTCAGTTTCTCGCCTTATTGGTGCGCCGCCCGGTTACGTTGGCTATGAAGAGGGGGGGCAGCTTACAGAAAAAGTCAGAAGAAAGCCCTATTCTGTTATTCTGTTAGATGAAATTGAAAAAGCCCACCCTGATATTTTTAATATTTTACTTCAAGTATTAGATGATGGTATTTTAACGGATGGATTAGGCAGGCGCGTAGATTTTCGAAACACAATTATTATTATGACTTCGAATGTAGGGGCAAAGGAGCTTAGAGAATTTGGAACAGGCATTGGATTTGGTAGCTCTAATAGAAGTGCTCAGAGTTATGATCATGTGAAAAGTACTTTAGAAGGCGCCTTGCGTAAGGTTTTCCGCCCCGAGTTCTTGAACCGTGTGGATGACGTAATCGTTTTCCGTCCGCTCGAGAAGGAGCATATTATGAAAATTATCGATATTGCACTGGACAAAGTAAAAAAACGGATAGAAGCGTTGGGCTATCGTCTTATAATTACCGACGAGGTAAAAGAATTTATTGCCGAAAAGGGCTTTGATTCTCAGTTTGGTGCAAGGCCACTCAATCGCGCTATCCAAAAGTATATTGAAGATATGATAGCCGACGAATTACTTTCCACTAATATTAAGCCCGACGATGTTTTAGAGCTAGTAATGGATAAAGAAAAACAGCTCGTAAGGTTACAAACTACTAGTCCTGTTATATAATATCCTTCGTTCACTATAGTATAAAGTCTATCTATTTTATTTATAGATAGACTTTTGTTATGTTCTTTATAGTCCTGCTTTTGTTTAGTATTCAGTCTAGAATTGGGAGGAGTAAAATTCTTGTATACCGCAACTAAATATATTTACTAGTATAAATAAAGCACAAAGAGGCGTAATAACCACCACCTCAATTTTCCTCGATGCTATAGTTTTTTGTTTTTGTTAATATAAGATTTCCTCCCCTTCTAGTTTTCCCTTATAACTCTAACAGGGCAGCAGGCTTGGGTACCTTTTTCCTGCACGACAGACTGACGCATAAAAAAAATTATTTTTGTACCATGGTCAAGAATATACCCAAAATTTGTTATTGAGTTATTGCTCCTAGCTCAAAAACTAAAATGATTTTGATTATGTGCATCAAAATGTCTGAAAATTTTATTAAAAAGGCTTTTTTTTATTATTAAATTAAGACTTATATAATTCTAGAAACCCCATCTTTTTTATATTTGGGTATTTATTATTGTTTTGTTTACGTTTACTAAATATAAAAAATATGTGTATCTCTATTTTATTACCCTTTTCTACTCGAGCTCAATTTTTCTACTATAGAATAGTTTTATTATTTATTATCCTGTTTCTCCTTTTCAATCAGGTAGGGAAAACGCAGCTTTCGCTTTCACCTTGCCCTCCCCCCAATCCATGTGCAAATAATAACTGTCCTTCCATACCCCCTACTAATTTTCCTGGACCTGCCGGCTTTACTGTAAGTAATACTAGTCCTAATGTTAACCAAACCGTACAGGTGCAAATACCGTCTCAACAGCCTTCCACTTTCAGTGGGGCGGGCTGTAATAATGCTCTTATTAATGGGTTAGAAGGTTCCTGCACTTCGGGGAATAGTAATGTTACTACTTGTCGTACTTTTAATTGGAATTTTGGGGCAGGTGCCTCTCCGGCCACAGCAACAGGAATAGGTCCCCATAATGTTTCTTGGCCAACTTGTGGTCCGAGGACGGTAACTCTCACAGTTTGTGAGCATCGCCCAAATGGTTCTGCTATCACTGATGGAAATAATTGTTGTGCAGCAGGCGGTAAAACATTTAATATATACGTTTCGGGTACTCCAGGAACTTTAACAGCAGCACAAGCAGCAGGAATGTCTGCTAACGTGCACTTACCCTATCCGGTAATACCGAGCTTTACTTATGATCTACGTCTTTATTTAATTTCTCCCGATTGCAAGATACTCCGCTTGGCAGGGTGGTCGGGTTACTGTGGCAATGCTCCCGGTGGTTATAATGCTACTTTTCAAGATGGACCGGGCACAGAATTATGGTATCAGTCTAATCTTTGTGAGCCCTATACAGGTACATTTCCGCCCGTTTCCTCTGATTTAAGTGATGATTGTGGCATTGAACCTACTATCTCCAGTTTTGCAGGCTTTGCTGGCTCCCCGGCAACTGGAACGTGGAAGTTTCTTATATTAGATGGTATTGGAGGTGGGGAGGGATATTTACAGAGTGCAACTATTAATATTCCAGGTTTTACTTCCACTACGTTTACCTCTAATACCGTACCAGACTTTAATGAACCAAACACAGAATGGGGGCCTCCCCAAACCTGCTCATATACTTACTCGATGGTGGTAAACGTAGGTGGAGGACCAGCTATGGCAAATTTCACGGCACCAGCGGGACCTTTATGCGTAGGGGGGGCCCAGCAGACCTTTCAGCCACAGGGGGGAGGAGTAGCGGGTGTTATTTATACTTGGAATTTTGGTGCCGGCGCCAATCCCCAACAGACTGTCACCAGCACTGGTCCTCACACAATTAATGTTAACTGGACAACCTCAGGTACCAAAACTATCTCCCTAACTGCCGATGGTGGAGGGCCAGGATGTATTTCTACTACTACTGCAACTGTGGTTGTAAATCCTGCGCCGCAACCTTCTCTCTCTGCTTCTCTTTCAGCTGTTTGTCCTAGTACCCTACCAGGAAATTCACCAGGAGCAGTTACGACAATTAGTTTAACTTCTGCAACAAATCAAAATAACACCTATACTTGGTCTTTTGACGGTGGAACCCAATCTCCAGCTACCACCAATGGAACGGGACCCTACCAGGTAAGCTGGACTAATAATACTAACCCACCCGCTGCACAGGTGAAAACTATAACTCTTACGGAAACAGCACCGGGGTGCGCCCCAGTTACTGCATCTATTCAAGTTACTGTTAATCCTACTCCAATTGCCAGCCTACAGGCTGTTAGTCCGGTGTGTTCTGGGGCTTTGAGCGTAGTTTCGTTTAATGGGACTTTAGGTCCTACGGGTCCGCACGTGTATACTTGGGATTGTGATGGGTGTAATGGGGGTAATCCTAGTGGAGCGGGTCCGCATAATGTTAGTTGGACGGTCAATGCTACTACTACCAAGACGATTACGCTTACGGTTTCGAGTGCGGGGTGTCCTTCGGTCCCAGCAACAGCTACTGTGGTAGTCAATCCTATTCCTACTGCCTCGATTGCGGTGACGCAGTCTTCGATTTGTGCCAATACGCAGAGTGGTAATACTCCGCCGATAACTACTACGCTTAGTTTTAATGGGAGTTTAGGGAGTGCGCCGCATAGTTATATTTGGGCTTGTAGCAATTGTGTAGGTTTGTCGGATCCTTCGCAGGTGGGTCCGCATACGGTTTCGTGGAGTTCGCCGGGCACGAAGTTAATTAGTTTGCAGGTGGTAAGTAGTGGGTGTAGTTCGAATGTAGCTACGCAGGTGGTGAGTGTGAATC
>JANWXU010000184.1 GCA_025057395.1 Bacteroidia bacterium
CAAGCGTTTCTCTATAAAAAGGAGCTATATTTGCCCCCGTAGATAACCATAGCCAATTTCCCTCAATAGGTACCACAGGCTTAGGTAAAGGGCGTTCTTTTTCTCCGCAACCTATAACAAGGATCACAACGCTAACCCCAACCAACCAAAATAAGCGCCAGGAGCTTTGCATAACGTGAGGTATTCACTAAAGGTAGGTAGCAAATTTAAGTATTTATTCGAGTAAATCAAAAAGTTATGACCTAAAGCGATTTAGTTAGCCGAAAAAGGAACTTTTTTATTACAAATAAATTTTTTATGGTCTCCCACTAAATAAAAACCTATTTTGGAATAACACTTAATAGCAGGAAGGTTGTTCTCCAATACATTTAATCCCACATACTGAACATTTTCGAAAAGCTTTTGGCATAAAGTATATACTAGTGACTGCGCAAGTCCTCTTCCCCGATAATTAGTATCAGTAGCAATACTTGCCACAGCCGCTACTCGATAAGTAGGAGAATAAACATGAATTCCACCTGCGCAAATGAGCTTGTCATTTTCAAAAATTCCTACAAAAGGATGAATCGTTAAAAGATAAGGCTCAAAAGAATGGTTAGGATAATGCAAAGCATAAAACTGCTCCAAAAGATCTTGAGACTCCATTTTTAATAAAGTAACAGGATATTTTACAGAGGGAGGTAATTGCTCTCCTTTTTTTATTCCCATCTTAAAATATCCTCCTACAAAATTTAAATCAAACCATTTTTGAAAATGAGGAATAAAAACATCTGTTATTTGAGCAATAAATTGAGAAGGTAAAATTTCGTATAAATCTTTAGGTAAAGCTTTAATACAAGTAGTCTTGGGTGCATAAGCTATCAGCGAGGTACGCAAAGAAGTTTGATATACATGGATATAGCTTTGGTTTTCTACGTCAATAAAGTAAGAAGAATTTTTCCAAAAGGGAAGGTCTAAGTCTCCAATGCTGTAAACATGCAAAAGAGGATTGGAAGCTAGTAAACTGTAGATACTATTTTTATCTTCCTCTAAATAATACATCGATACATCTTTGCTACAAGAAATAAATTAAAAAGGTACTACTGCAGTCTCTCCATTAGGATAAAAACATACTTTATTAGCCTGGTAGGCAAGCGCCAAACAATATACTATTTTTTCATCAATTAAAAATATCATTTCTACTTCTTTTATCTCGTAGGAGCTAAACCGTGATTGTATATGCGGGGGCAAATCATTATAGTGAATTTTTTGCTGAGTACCTAAATAAATTCCTTGGGCCGTATAAAACACTTGCGTTTCTTGACCTTTTAACAAAAACGTAGCCCTCCAACGAGTATTATTTCTCTCTTTTTGCCACTGCACCTGCGAAATATTTGGATAACGTGCCTTAAAAGCATCCAATATAGCTGCTTGCGGCACTTGAGAATAAACTAAACTTCCCCTAAACAATAAGAAGACTAAAAGCAAGAAAAATAACTTTTTTTCTTTCATGGAAGAATGGTAGCTAAAAAAATTTATTCAAAAACAATAAGGAGCTGATTTTTTTCTACTGCTTGCCCTTGGTTTATAAGGATTTGCTTTACTATTCCTTCCCCCGGAGATTTAAGTGCATTTTCCATTTTCATAGCTTCTAGAACAAGGATAATTTGCCCCTTACTCACTTTTTCTCCTACCCCAACATGCACAGCCCGTATTAATCCTGGCATAGGAGCTTTTAGCTCTTGTATCTTCTGCCCGGCTGTAGCTTCAAGACCCAAAATTTGTAAAAAGATTTGCTTTTGCGTAATGCACTTACCTATTACCTTTTTACCATTAATTCGAATACTAAAAGTATTTTCCAAAGGGTTAATACCAGTAGTATACAAAATATATCCTCTATTGCCTATTCTAACTTCATAACTAAAGTCATCAATAGGTCGAATTTGATGAGCAACAGGTTCTTGGTCTAAGTATAGCGTTTCGTACTCCTTATGTAAAGTATACTGTTTTTGGTCTATTTCAACTTTTAACATGATTGATTTTTTTGTAAAGTAGCTAAAAAAAGCACAAGAATCAACTAAACTTAAGTTTTAATATTCTAAAAAAAGAAATGAGCTTTGTGAATAGGGCTCAATAATTTTAGCGTTAATGATATAATCTTGATAAAACGAGCCTAATAAAATATGCTGTTTATAAAAAGCTGCTACACTGACAGCAGAAATTTCTTTACCATTGCTTCTATATACTTCTTCGACAATTTTATGAGGGTCAATCTCTCTAGCCATGCTCAATCGTATACGGTAAAGCTTCCAAGGAGATTTGGCCTCCTCTACATAAGCATGTCGCACATATTTAACTAAATTAGTATTTGCGCAAACCCATAGGTCGCCCCGGCTATCTAGCTCTAAATTATCTATTCCCTTGCTTACTTTATAGTATTTCTCCAGCAAAAGAGCCCCCGTAATAGGATCACGAGCATACTGATACACCCGCCCCCTTAAAGTAGAACTTACGTATAATTGATTGTTAGAAAAATTTAATTGTATTCCATTAGCATACAACAATTTACCTGCTACCGCACGAAAAGTTTTACCATCAAAATAAACAACATTGGCCCTAGGAATTCTCAATAAATCTTCTAAATAGATGCCTAAAGGCGTACGACTTCCATGATCATTGGTAAAATAGAAACTTCTTAGACCAGTAGCCTGTATGTCATTAGGACTTACAAGAGCAGGATGTGCAAGCGTTTCTATATGAATAAGCTTTTTATTTTCCCATTTAAAGATTTCAATAGTAGGTTGTTTCCTTTTGCGGTTAATTACAAAAAGACGATCTTGACCAGTTTGAGGATCTGAATAAAAACTAATTCCTTGGGGATGAAATTCAAAAGCTAAATCTGGCGTTAGATGCCTTAAATAAGGCTTTTCAGAGCTAAGATCTAGCCCGTAAATAGCGCCGGGAAAAACATAGTCTTCTTCTTGCTTTCTTCTGTAGTCACAAGCAATAAAAGCCATTCCTGTACGTGGGTCTACCGTAATATCCCCCGCTCCTAAAACACCAAAAATAGTATCCGCTATTTCAATAGAAGTCAATTTTCCACGCTTTACTAACTTTTTTCTTATAGGAGAAGCTTGCAATAAATCTAAACTTCCTATAGCTAACAGAGTAACAAAAACAATTGAAAAAAGTAAACGTTGCTTCATTTTACACTCTTGCGAAAATCGATGATTAATAGCGATATTTTGATGCGTATGTAGTTGAAAAGCAATCACTTGCATATTCTAAAATAATAGCCTACAGGAAAGCAGCAATAACTATGCCACCTTAGTATTATTTTAAGAATAATATTTTAGAAAAAAATCTAAAGCTAGTTGATAACTCTTAAGTCCAAAACCTGATATTAGTCCTAAGCAAGCAGCAGAAAGAACCGAATGACTACGAAAAGCTTCACGCTGGTAAATATTCGAAATGTGGACCTCCACCACAGGAATAGTAGAAGCTCGAATTGCATCGTAAAGAGCATAGCTATAGTGGCTAAGTGCCCCGGCGTTAAGAATAATACCTGTATAACCTTGAGCTTGCTGTAAGGTATCTATTAATATACCTTCGTGGTTAGATTGAAAATGATGAATTTCTAAATCGGGATATTCTAGCTGCAGCTGATTATAAAATGTTTGCCAGGGAGTCGAACCATAAATATGCGGCTCTCTATGCCCTAGTAAGTTCAAGTTAGGACCATTAAGAATAAGTATCTTTTTTTTCATATTTTATGAAAGTGCAAAATACGGAAAACTTAAAATCGCAAGAGAAACTACAATTTTTCCTTCAAGAATACGAAGTTTATCTTAAAATTGATAAGCAATTAAGTCCTCTAACCATAGCGGCTTACCTACATGATGTTTCCAGATATTTTCATTATCTTTCGAAGGCCCAAGCCCTGGAAATTACTTCAGGAGGAAAAATAAAGGTGAAAGGCGAAGTTATACAAGCCTACCTTAAGACTTTAGCCACAGACTATGATTTAAGTGAATTGACTGTTGCCCGTAATATTTCAGCTTTGCGCTCTCTTCATCATTTCTTAGAGCAGGAAAATTACCTAGAGTACAATCCTATGCTTTTTATAGATATGCCCAAACTGCATCCTAAGCTCCCTACCGTACTAACCGTGGAAGAAATTAATCAAATTTTTGAAGTTATAGAAATGAATACCCCTTTAGGAATACGTAACCGCGCAATGCTAGAGCTCCTATATGGATGCGGCTTACGGGTAAGTGAATTAGTACAGATAAAACTAGGGGATATTATTTGGGAAGAAGAATATATTTGCATAAGGGGAAAAAGAGACAAGGAGCGACTTATTCCCTTAGGAAAACCTGCTATTTTTTGGCTACAGCAATACCAACAGCACGGAAGGCCCCTTTTGCTCAAAGAAGACTCTGTTTATATGTTTTTAAACCGGCGTGGGAATCGTTTAACTCGAAATATGGTATTTATTATTGTCAAGGAGTTAGCACTTAAAGCAGGAATTAGGCACAGTATTAGCCCCCATACTTTTCGCCACTCTTTTGCTACTCATTTGCTGGAGGGCGGAGCAGACCTAAAAGCCGTACAAGACCTGCTAGGACACGAAAGCATTGTCACCACGGAAATCTACTTACATGTAGATAGATTTTATCTAAAAGAAGTTTTGCAAACCTTTCACCCCCGCAAATAGTTTTTATTTTATTTTTATTCTTCTTCTAAAGAAGAGGACGCCCCATTGCCCATTCGATTAAGTAAAAAGCGTAAGCCTTCGTAAGTGAAAATAATAGGAGATACCAAAAGCGCTAACATTCCTGTAGTTTCATCTAACTGTGAAATGGAGACTTCGAAATTCCACAGAGTATTTTGAGCGTAGCTTTGTGCGGTAATGGAGTGCGGAATTCCACATCTATTAAATTCCTCTTCATACTTTTGAATAAGTGCTGCAATCTCCTCTGTACCTTGACCTGCATTTTGAGCCGCTACCAAATCAATAGAAAAACGTTGTAATACTTCCTTCTGCTCAGTCGTTAAATCTAAATGCTCCTCTATAAATTCAATTTCTTTGAATTCTTTTTCTTCAACACAATGGTCTGCATTAGCCACCAAATAAAGGTCACGTAAAAAAGGGAATTTGAGCTCAGAATGCGCCAAAACCTCCAATGCATTTAAGATTTTTTGCTCATCACACTTTCCACATTCTGCAATAGTTTGTTCTACCCATTCTTTAGGAATTTCGGCAGCCTCCGCCATTTTATAAACCATTTCTAGTTCTGGGCGAGAAAACAAACCATTGTGAAAAGCAAGATTAAATAATAAAAGTAAATATGCTTTTCTTTCTTTGTCAGAAAAGGAACTCACAGGCCTAGCCATAAACTATAGATTCAAGATTAAATTACATAGCGAATATATCATAAAAATGGTAAAGCCCTGCGGGTTTATGAATAAGCCATTCTGCTGCTTTAATAGCCCCCACAGCAAAGACTTCTCTGCCATGAGCTTGGTGCTCTAAAACTAAAGTTTCATAAAAAGAATTGTAGATAATTTGATGAGTGCC
>JANWXU010000185.1 GCA_025057395.1 Bacteroidia bacterium
AGGATTTTCCTCTGCGGGAGCTACAATCTTTTTACCTAGCATAGTAATGGACCAAGCGATAAAAAGAGAAGTTAAGGCCCCTGCTATAGCACTCAAAAGATTGATGCATAAAGCCACGTATTCTGGAGAAGGCGCAAACATCGCAAATAAGCGTGCCAACAACAAATACATAGGTGCTCCAGGAGGATGGGAAACTTCTAGCTCATTAGCTACTGCAATAAATTCACCACAATCCCAAAAACTTGCTGTAGGGGAAATTGTCAAAACATAGACCAGGAAAGATACTCCAAACACTATCCAGCCAGTAATGTCATTTAACTTTTTGTAGTTCATTGAATCAAATTTTTTTAATACACTTGCGAAATTAAAAATTAAGGCGAAAAACAACCATCTTAACAAAACGTTACTCCGAAGATAAAGCTGAAGTTAAAGCTTTAGGTAAACCTTATAGTAAAATTTTTTTATAAAGTTTCCGAGTCATTATGCCAAAAGTCGAAACAAATAATCGAGTTATTTCTTATTTTTGTGAAAAAGTAAGAAAATGTGGACTAAAATTTTTATCCCTGTATTGTTTTTTATATTCAGTTTTACTCTGTCAGTTCTCCAAGCACAGAAAAATGATACTGAAAAGCTAGTAGTTATAAAAACTGAGTTTGGTAATATTACCTTGCTACTTTTTGATAAAACCCCTAAGCACAAAGCTAATTTTTTGAAGCTTGCAAGCGAGAAATTCTACGATGGAACCACCTTTCACCGCGTAATTAACGAATTCATGATTCAAGGGGGAGACCCTAATTCCAAAGACCAAGACACTACGAATGATGGTAATGGGGGTCCAGGTTACACACTAGAAGCTGAAATTGTGCCTGATTACTATCATACGTATGGTGCTGTAGCTGCTGCCCGCCTAGGAGACTTTCAAAACCCTGAACGCCGATCATCAGGTTCCCAGTTCTACATTGTAGAAGGCAAGAAGTGGACTGATGAGGAGCTAAACGCCCAAGAAATATCTATTCAAAATGCATTGATGAATAGCTTTATGCAAAAATACTTCCAGCGCCCCGAAAACAAGTGGGTCTATGAAATTGACTGGCAAAAGCTACAAAAAGAAAATCCTGATTCCGTTAGAAAGCTCAACGAGCGTTTAATAGCTGAAGCAAAATCTGCTTTTGAAAAAGAAAATCCTAAGCCATTTAAGTTTCCTCCTCATATACGACAGCTATACAAAGAAAAGGGAGGTTCGCCCCATCTAGACCAGCAGTATACTGTTTTCGGACAGGTATTAGAAGGAATGGAAGTAGTAGATAAAATCACGCAACAACCTACTAATAGTAATAACCGCCCTTATAAGGATATTAAAATGACAGTCAGCATAATTGAAATGAAAAAAGAAGATATAAGAAAAAAATATAACTATCCTATTAACTAAGAGAAAATGAAAACGCAAATCTTATTAGTCGCCCTATTCTTTTTTTATCTTAGTTTAGCTTTTGGACAAAAAGGAGCTACCGAAAAAGTAGCTACTATTAAAACACAACTAGGGGATATTCATATATTGCTTAGCAATAAAACCCCTAAGCACAAAGCTAATTTTATTAAGTTGGTAGAAAGTAAGGCTTATGATTCCACGCTCTTTCATCATGTCTTCAAAGACACATTTTTAGTAGCCGGAGATCGACTATCTATTAAAGAACCCTCCAAAGTAAAACTAGGAGAAGGTGCTAGCAAAGAGACCTTAGAACCTGAAATTGTAAAAGATATGTACCACTTTAGAGGAGCAGTAGGTGCTGTACAAAAACCCTTATATCTAAATCCGAACTTACTTTCTGATGGGGCTCAGTTTTATATTGTAACAGGTAAAAAAGTAGATGAATACACTCTTTTGTACCGTGAAACTCAAATCAAAAATAACGGAAGACAAAGGTATGCACAAGAATATTTCAAAAAACCTGAAAATCAATGGATATATAAAATAAATTGGGATTCTCTTTCAAAAGCTAATCCTGATACAATTAGAAAAATTAATGAAAAACTCTTTCAGGATATCGATACCAAGTTTCAGAAAGAAGTTCCTCAATTTAAGTATCCAGATGCAATTAAGAAAAAATACAGCGAGGTAGGAGGGGCACCTCATCTAGACGCAGAGTCCACTATCTTCGGATTTGTAATTGGTGGAATGAACGTAGTGGAGGAAATAGAAAAAGCAGCAGTGGATCAAGATAAAAGACCCCAAAAGCCCATTCGCATTATTACAATCACTTTGCAAGACTTGTCTCGAGAAGAAATCACTAAGCGTTTTGGCTATACCTTTGAATAAACCACCTAAATTCAGCAATAGCTACTGCCTAAAAAAGGTAGTAGCTATTTTTTATTCAATTCAACTCGTATCCTATAAATGGATAATATAGATATAAAATATACAGCCCTTACAGATATAGGGAAAAAGCGTCAAAACAACGAGGATGCACACATAGAATTCCAAAGTATTAATGGTATGGTATTCGTTGTTTGCGACGGACTAGGAGGACACGCTGCCGGAGAATATGCCTCTTACTTGGCTACTCAAGCAATTAAAAAAAAATTAAACGAAGTTTACTATGAAAACCCTTACCAAGCATTAGAACAAAGTATTTGCTTTGCTAATCAAACTATTTTTGAGATATCCTTTGAGACAGAGTCCCATTTTCAGGGAATGGCTACTACGGTAGTAGCAGCGCTATATCGTAGTTCTACATTTTACATCGCTAATGTAGGCGATAGTCGTGCTTATCTCTTTTCGCAAAAAAAATTACAACAGCTTACCAAAGATCATACCTTTTTACAAGAACTTATTGATCAGGGAATGCCCATTCCTAAGGAAAGAAGTAGCCTTCTATCTTATCGCAATTCTCTTAGACGTTGTGTTGGTTTTCATAAAACAGTAGTACCTCAAATAAGGCAAGAAGCTATAAAATTACAAAAAGAAGATATTTTATTACTTTGTACTGATGGATTAACAGATATGCTTCTAGATGAGGAGATTGAAGCAATTTTAAGAGAAAAGAAAGATATTGAAACCAAAGCAAATTTACTTATCCACCAAGCTAACGAAAAAGGGGGAAACGATAATATTACCGTAACTCTCATTGAAAAACTATAAATTAACTTTTTTAGCAGGCATCCATTTTTGTTTTTTTATCTTTCAAGCAAGCTCACCCTCTATCCAATACATGTTTCCTATTGCCGAAAGTCGTGGGATTAGCGGAACCTTTGGTGAAGCGAGAACCCATCATTTTCACTTCGGTCTAGATATACGTACTTTCGGCAGAACAGGATTACCAGTAAGAGCAGCCGCTGATGGATACATTTCAAGAGTACGCGTTTGGTATAATGGATATGGAAAATCTTTGTTTATTAAGCATAGAGATCATACTTCGACAGTATACGGTCATCTAGAACAATTTAGTTCAGAATTAGAAAATTTTATTTATCAAAAACAATTAGCCACTCACCAGCTTTATCACGATTTATTCTTTAACCCTCAACAATTTCCGGTTAAACAAGGAGATATTATAGGATATTCCGGTAATACGGGCAGTTCTGAGGCACCTCACCTACATTACGAAATTAGAGACCCTCAAGAAAGAATTATCAATCCTTTGCCCTATCACCTGGATCATATAAAAGACTATTTGGCTCCCTTCATTGAGTGGATTGCTTTCGAGCCCTTGGATATTTATTCACGAGTAAACGGTCAATTTCATAAACTTATTTTCAAGCCCCAAAAATCTGAACACTACTACTATTCCAATACAGTGTTTGAATTAAATGGCAGGGTAGGACTTGAATTTTCCGCCTATGATCGCCTAGTAGGCGCCAATAGCTATAATGGGGTATATTCTGCTAGGTTAGAATTAGACGGCGTACCTATTTTTGAATATAAAATGGACCGCTTTAGTTTTGATCAAACCCGTTATGTAATTCAACATATAGACTATGGTCAAAAAATACTGAATAACATACTCCTTGAAAAATGTTATATCGATAGAAACAACCATGCTCCCTTTTATACCAGGGCTATAAACCGAGGAGAAATAATTTTAAATGATGATTCTATTCACCAACTTACACTTATTTTAAGCGATTATCACGGTAATAAGGCGATATATAGTACCAAAATCAAAAAGGAGAGCAAGAGTAAACCTTTGGAGTTTCAAGTAGAACCTAGACCAAATACGCCTAATTATTTTGTTCGAAGAGGGACGCTTGTAATTACTTGCGGCTTACCTACTCCTAAAAGTCAAGTAAGAGTATTTTATAAGAATGGAACCTCTAGAGTTTTCAACCCTACGTACACCCAAGATACCACAGCTTATACTTTAATCCCGCTTTTTTCCGAAAAACAAAACTTACCTGATAGTGCCATAGGTCTCAATTGGAATTGGAAAAAAAACCTAAAATTTCATTTTATCCAAACAATTACGCCGGAATACGGTGCAAGTATAATCTGGGAAGGTTTAAAAGCCTGGTTTGGTGCTAATACTACCTTTGATAACGTCTATTTAGAGTGTCAAAAGTTTTACTCGCCTAATCCACTTTTTTGTTCACCTATCTATCAAATTGGAAACGCCACCGAAGGTCTTTTTCGACCCTTTACTCTAAAAATTCAGCCCGAACGTAACCTTGGTAAATACCGCCCTCAACAGATGATACTTATAGAAATAAAGCCCGACGGTTCTTATAACCGATTTCCAGTAGGTAATAATGGAGCTACCTTTGCTCAGCGTTTGGGCAAATATGCTCTAATTGCCGATATTGAGGCTCCTACTTTAAAGCCCCTAAACTTTCAAAAAGGCAAAACCCTAGATCCAAAACAGACTACTATTACTTTTAAAGCCACGGATAATATTGCCGAAATCAATCCTTATCAAATACACGCTTACCTCAATGGCAATTGGGTACCTATTGAATATTACGATTATACTCAAACTTTACTCTATCGCTTTCCTAAAAAACCTCCTCCTGGAGTTTATAATTTCACTATCTTTCTTTCTGACTTTGCAGGCAACCAAGCCAAGTATTCTTATGATTTTAGAGTAAATTAAATAAAGCACCTAGCTAAGCCATCCACTTTTGTAAAGTGTACTCATTATTCTCGGCTTCGGGCAATGTAGGCAGCTCCAATTAAAGCAATTAATAGAAAAAAAGAGATACCTTCAAAAACGACCAAGTATTGAGTAAGGTTAAGAATACCTAACTCTTGAGCAGAAGACAAATTAGAGATTCTTTTAGAAGGTGAAGAAGAGAGTTGCGAAAAATCAATTCCTTGAACTACCGAAAATAAAAAGCCCCCTAGTAAGATGCAAAGAATACTAGCTGGCAAAACATAAATAATTTCAGTTTGGGGTAACTCTAAAA
>JANWXU010000186.1 GCA_025057395.1 Bacteroidia bacterium
AGCTTCGGGGTTAAAAGTGAGTATTTGGTGTTGTATTTCTTGTTTAGCTTCTTCACTAAGATTTCTTCCAATAATGGCAATAACATTTTTTGATTCAAGAAATAAATAAAAGCGAATATCTGGTCTTCTCAAACTTTGATTTAGCTGCACACGAATTCTTTCCCCTGGAAGCTCCTTATTCCAATGCACTACCAATACCGGAGCTTCTTGTTCTTTAAAGACTTTGGATAAATAGCTATGCTGTGCCTCTACACTGAAAAATATATTTAGTACCCCTACTAACAGCAATAATAATTTCCTTAGAAAGGAAGGACTTGTACTCCTGTCCCTATTTTTTTGCACTAATTCTAACATAAGACTATTCTTTTTACGATAAGAGAGAGAATATGAATCTCACCACCCTCTAACTTTTGTGACTTTAAATTAATAAAAAAGAATTACTAATTTTCAATTTACAAAAGAAAAAAAATTTCCTTCATACACCTAACACCTACATTGATTAAAGTTCAAGTTTATTCTAAGTTTCTGTGTTACTTTTAGTATGAAAATTCTAGTATACTACCTGGTATATTATTTTCAAATTACCTTCATTAAAGTTTCTAATTTTTACTATTGGTCATTAGTCTTTTGCTTATCTGCTTACTTTTATTTTCCTAGTTGTAGCTCCCACAAAGAACGTCTTAGTATTCCGGTTTGGTGGGGAGTTCGATTAGGGAGGACCTACGCAAGTATTGAAAAATTAACAGCAGAATATACAGAGATTTATAAGCAAAGAAAAGGATTGCCCGCAATAGAACTTCTGGTACAAGCAGATACAACTACTCAGCTTCCTAAAATTAATCGTCTGTCACTAGTTTATTTTTCACATTTACAAAAGAAGCTACAAGAAAAGCAAATTCCCTATACTCTTATACTAAGCCATGATGCAGCACATCCACTATTTTCTCACTCAATACAAATGCAAAATTGGTTTTATGAATACGAACAAGAACTAAAACAACTTTGCCAAGAAAGATTAAAAGAATATCCTCCTGAAAATTTTATTATTGGCACCCATTTTTGGAAGATAGAAAAAGAAGAACGACATTGGGAAAATCTAATAAACAGTATAAAACTTTACTATAAGGGCAATTTAGGATATGCCACCGTACCAGAAACTGTAGGTACTATCCGCTTTTGGGGAAAATTAGATTTAATAGGCATCCATCACCCCGGAGGAATAAAAGGAGAAGAAAAAAAATTTGCACGTAAGTGGCACCCTATCGTATCACAAATTGCCCTTCGCCACCAAAAGCCTGTTTTTATTACTCAAGCCAACCTAATTGGGGAAAATAAGCTGCAACAACTTCAAAATCGAATTCGCTTTTGGGATAAGGAGGTTCGCATAAAAGGAATAGTAATTAATAACATCTTTGCCCAGACAGCACTGAACGATACTCTTTCACAGTACTTTGGAATTGCAAATGACCAGCAATTGCAAAATTACTTATTGGAACTCAACGCAGTAAAGGAAGGAAAATAATAAAAACATAAGAAATGCGAATATTAGTGATTCGTTTTAGCTCTATTGGAGATATTGTACTTACTTCGCCAGTGTTAAGGAAAATTAAAGAAACAATTAATGATTCAGAAATTCACTTTCTTGTTAAGCCTCAATTCGAGGAGGTTATTAAAGATAATTTGCGTATTCAGAAAGTACATCTTCTCCAACGAAATATCTTATTAACCATAGAAGAACTCAAAAAGTATAATTTCGACTATATTTTGGACTTACAAAATAATTTAAAAAGTAAAATTATTAGTTCCTTGCTAGGGAAGGAATATAGCACTTTTCCTAAGTATAACCTACAGAAATGGCTAATGGTAAATTTTAAATTTAAATGTAAGATTCCTCACATTATAGAAAGATATGCTTGGGCGTTGAAAAAATTGTTTCCTGAAGACCAACTAAAAAATTCACATCTTTGCTTAGAATATTTTCTGAGTGATAGCGCCCAAAAAGAAGCCCAATCCCTTATACAACAAATGCACTTTAATTATCTAAACAATTCTTATGGCATTATTTTAGGGGCCACTTATGCCACTAAAAGATGGCTTCCTGAACACTTCATTGAACTTATCAACTTATACCAAAAACCAGTAATATTACTAGGCGGGCTAGCAGACATTTCTGTAGCCCAAAAAATAACTAACTATATAAAAGTTCCGTATCTAAATGCCGTTGGCCTACTTTCTCTCCCGGGCTCTGCCGCTTTGATGCAACATTGCCGCTTCGTTTTGACCCATGATACAGGACTTATGCATATTGCTGCAGCGCTTAAAATTCCTATAGTTTGTCTATGGGGTAATACAGTTCCTGAATTTGGAATGACACCTTACGGAACCCTTTATCAAATTATTGAGAATAAAAACCTTAGCTGCCGCCCGTGCTCCAAACTAGGCTTTTCTAAATGTCCCCAAAAACACTTTTCTTGTATGCGCGAGATTAAGCCGTCTCAAGTTCTAGGAAAATTTCAAGAACTAGAAGAACATCTAAACTTGCAAAGTCAGTAAAAAAATTCCTAGGGTTAGCCGTTAGTCCATAAAAACCTAGCACAACAAAATGTTGTACTAGGTTTTTATGCAATTACCCTAAGCGGCTGATGAGTTTTTAACCGTTAACAACGGAGCTACTCTTAAATGAGCAGCAATATCTTCAGCAATGCTGCCCTTGAGGAAATGAGAAAATCCTGTTCTTCCATGGGTAAGCATAGCAATTAAATCAATACCGTAATCTAGACACATATGCATAATTCCGTCTTCAACGCTCTTTTCATTATATACGATGAGTTGAGTATTTTCAGGTAAAGGATATTTATTTTTCAGAGCCGCATAATTTTCTTGAGCAAATTTAGTAGTAGAAAAGTTATTCAGAGTATTGATAATTCCCACATAAAGTTCAGCACCAAAGAGTTGACAAAAAGTAATTACCCAGGGCACAAGATTATCTAAGGGATCTTGAAAATCAGTAGCTAGCAGAATTTGTTTAATCCCTGTAAAATTAGCTCCTACCGGAACGGAAAGCACAGGAATAGGAGAATGCCGAATTACTCTTTCAGCATTTGTTCCTACGATTCCGCCGTGATAAATACTAGTAGCGCCACGAGTACCCATCACAATTAAGTCAGCTTTTTGCACAGTATTATCCTCGTAGAACTTCCATGCAGGAATATCGGTAATTAGCTTTTCATATATCCGTACACCGGTGGCAAAGTCCATTTGGGTCATTTTCACCATTTGCTCGCGAATAGCCTGCCGAATTTTTGCATCTTCTTGTGTATCCACTATAAGAGTAAAACTCGCACTCGTTTCACTAATTGCAGAGTAATAAGGCTTTTCATATACATGTGCTAATATGAGGTCACTAGATGTGGCTCTTGCAATCTCTGCAGCAAAACGATAAGCATTGAGCGACGCCTCGGAAAAATCTGTTGGGTGAACTATAGTTTTAATAGTAACCATAAAAATAATCAACTTAATTATAAAATTTTTTGCCTATGCTCCTGGAAAGCTTAATATTTCATTTTTTTGTAAATATACCATAAAAATTAATCTATTTAATCTGATATGCTTTTCATTCTTTTTACAAAGAATTTTTTAATGAAACCTAGCCCAACATATAATTTTTTAAGGTTAAGGTTTGTATTATTATTTGCATATGTTTTATCCTCATATGCTTCCCTCTTACAAGCCCAACCTTTAGATGTACTCTACTATAAAGTATATTTAAAACCCAATTTTAGCGACTCTTCCATTCAGGGCATTTGTACTATCCAGTTTAGATACTTACAGCCCAAACAAGCGCCTATTCAGTTTGATTTAGAAGGACTCAAAGCTACCAAAGTGGTAATGGGCAATAAAAAACAAGTCTTTAAACAATCAAAGAAGTTTATTCAAATTACGCTTTCGCCAAAACTAAGTTATGGTGATACCGGAGAAGTAACAATTTACTACTATGGAAAGCCACTTGCGCCCTCTCCTTTTGGAGGTTTTTACTTTAAAGAAAACGAAGCCTATAACCTAGGAGTGAGCTTAGAACAAATTCCTCACAATTTTGGAAGAGTATGGTTCCCCTGCATAGATAATTTTACAGATAAAGCATTGTATGAGTTTCTCCTTGAAGCTCCTCCTGGAATCACCGGCATAGCTAATGGTACTCTTCAACTACAAAAGAAATTACCAAATGGTAATACTATTTTTCACTGGACCCTAAGCAATCCTATACCTACCTATTTAGCTTCAGTTGCATTTGGCAATTACATTTGTATAAATGATACTCTACAAGGCATACAAAAGAAAATACCGGTTTCGCTTTACGTAAAACCAGAGGCAAAACTTAAAGCTCAAGCTTCATTTCAAAACTTAGAAATAGCCCTTAAATATTTTGAGGAGCTTTTTGGTCCATACCCATGGGAAAAAATTGGATACGTAAGTGTAGCTATGGAAGGAGGAGCTATGGAGCACGCCACTAATATAGCCTATCCCCACCACTGCATAGACGGAACCAACAAATGCGAACGACTATGGGTACACGAGCTTTCTCACAGTTGGTTTGGTAATCTAGTAACCTGTGCTTCGGCAGAGGATATGTGGCTTAACGAGGGTTTTGCGCGCTATTGTGAGGCTCTTTTTTTTGAAAAAACTCAAGGTAAAAACTTTTTTCTTAACTATATCCAGAAAATTCATGAAAAGGTAATTACCCAAACTCATATCATAGATAATGGATATTTTGCACTTAGCCCCATTCCCTTAGATATTACTTATGGTAGTACCGTCTACGACAAAGGTGCACTAGTAGCCCATACATTAAGAAATTATTTAGGAGATAGTCTTTTTTTTGGGGGATTAAGACTATACTTTGATAGGTATAAGTTCAGGAGTGCTTCTACAAAGGAGTTTGAACAAGTACTTTCTGAATACTGCCAATGCAATCTTTTTGAATTTTTCAGAGAATGGGTGTACACTCCTGGTTTTTATAGTATCCATATTGATTCCCTGAGTACATTAAAACATAAAAATATTTACGAAGTAAAACTTTGGGTTTCCCAAGAATCTATACATAATGCAGAAATACTTGATAATTTACCCCTAAAAGTTCGTTTTTGGGCAGCTACTGGCGAATATGTAGACAAAACATTTGATATTAATGAAGCTCGAAAGCCCTTAATCTTCTACCTGCCTTTCTTGCCCTTATATGTTATGTTAGATCCCGAACAGGAAGTTTGCGACTACACTCTATCCCAGATTATAATTCCTGAAAGGAATCAAAAGTATAAGCTCGACCCTTTAGGAATCAGCTTTACC
>JANWXU010000187.1 GCA_025057395.1 Bacteroidia bacterium
TGGCAAGAGTTTGTTCTGGAACCTAGTGCTTGTAGAGAGTACCTGGTACAAGCTAACTGGGCTCTTTATTGTGACAACTACTTGGAAGGTTTTCATATTCCTTTTGTACATCCTGCCCTAAACCAGGTTTTAAGCTACAGTGAATACGAGATGCACCTTTTTGAGTGGTGTAGTTTACAAATTGGAATTGCTAAAAATGCGGAAATTTGTTTTGAGCTTCCCCCTTCTTCTCCCGATTATGGTAAAAATGTAGCAGGCTATTACTTTTGGCTCTATCCTAATTTGATGCTTAATTTTTACCCTTGGGGGCTTTCTGTAAATGTAGTAAAACCCTTAGGACACCAACGTTGCAAGGTGGCGTACTATATTTACGTTTGGAAACCTGAATTACGTGAAGTAGGGGCTGGCGCAGCCCTGGACTTAGTCGAGCGTGAAGATGAAGCAGTAGTAGAAATGGTACAAAAGGGCATTCGCTCACGCTTATATCATCGAGGAAGGTATTCTCCCACTAAAGAGCAATGTGTTCATCACTTTCATCAAATTTTGGTAAGGCAGCTATTTAGCTAGCTAGTATTTTTCGTAAGAAAAAACTCCCCAAGTAAAGTAGGGGAGTTTTTCTCTTACTGCTATTTATTTAATCTCACTAGTAGTAAAAATTTTTTGGTAAGCTACGTTATCATTTAAGACTTTAAGGGCAGTGGTTACATATTCATCTTTTAGAAAAGAAGCCTTTATTTTACCACTCTTAAAATAGTATCTTTCAACAATTTCGTACCAGAGTTGGTTTTTAATAGCTTCTTTATGCTTTTCGATATCGGCGTACGCCTCGTTTTTTATGATTTCTTTAGTGTATGAAAAATGATTTTTTATTTTGTCAAAATATATTTCTTTTTCTAGGGCTTTTTCAGCTGCTTCTAATTTTTTATATAATTCAGGCACATATTCAAATCTACGGTTTTTGATAAACTCTTTAAATTCTGCAAATAGCTCCTCGGAAATTTGAAACTCCTCCAGGGGAGCGATTTGGGGGTGTTTGGCTTGATAGTGGGTAGCGAAATCAAAAATGAGTCTTTTTTCTTGAAGAGCTTTTACTATTCCAGGCAAATTAGGATCAGAGATGGTAATATCAGGGGTTATACCCGAAGCGTCTTTTACCATTCTTCCTTTGGTGGTTTTAAATATTTTTTGAAGGCTATCAGAAATTTTTACAGGGCTTCCATCTTTTTTTCTTGCCGAATAATCTATTTTTTGAATGCAGCGACCCGATGGGGTATAGTAGCGAGCAGTAGTTAATTTAATCTGAGAATTGTATCCCAGAGGGTATGTATTTTGCACAAGCCCTTTTCCAAAAGATTGTCTTCCTATTACTACGCCCCTATCTAAGTCTTGCATTACCCCTGAGACGATTTCAGAAGCACTTGCACTCTTTTCATTTATTAAAACAGCAAGTTTGATATCTCTAGCTACGGGATTTACCATTGTTTGGAATGCTTTTTTGGCTGCTTCATTTCTACCCTTAGTCTCTACGATAAGTTTACCCTTGTCTATAAACAAGTTACAAATAGCAACTGCATCCATCAAAAACCCTCCCGGATTATCTCTTAGATCTAGGATGAGGCCTGTCATTTTAGGCTTTTTTTTCATTAACTCATTCAAGGCCTTGGAAACTTCTTCTGCCGCGCCTTGTCCAAACTGCTTTAAGTAAATATACCCATTTGAAGAATCTGCCATTGCGTAAAAAGGCACATTGCTTCCCTTACTATCTTCTCTTTTCATTGAAAATTCTAGGAGTTCGGGCACTCCCTCCCTCTTTATTTTTAAAGTAACTACTGAGTTTACCTGCCCACTTAGCAAGTTGATTATATCTTCTAACTCAAATCCTTTATCTTTAACTACTTCGTTATCAATTTGAATTATTTCATCACCTACTCGGATACCTGCTTTATGGGCAGGCTTGTTAGGTATTAAGCCCGTGAAAATAAACTTTTTATCTATATAGGAAATTTCTTCTCCTATGTTTCCTGTTTGCTCACTTTGTTGAATTCGTACATCTTCAATTTCGCTAGTGCTAAAAAAGTTAGTATAAGGATCTAAGGATTCTAGCATTGCATCGATACCTGCCCTTACTATTTGATTGGGGTCTGTAGGATCGACATAATTATTATTAACTTCTTTAAGTATGCCCGCAAATATTTCAAGTCCTCTAGTAATTTCGAAATAGGGGTCACTTTCCTTCTTAGTTTGTACCCAGCTAACGAGTCCTACCCCTAGAGCGAGAAGAAGAAAGATTAGTTTTTTGGAATTTAGCTGTATTGGCTTCATACTTTACTTTGTAGCAGTTAGGAGTTTTTGATAGCGGTTAGGGTCTTGCAGCAGGGTGATGGCTTCTTTGACTTCAGGGTCAAAAAATAGAGCTGCTTCAATTCTGCCAGCTCGATAGTAATAGCGGCTTACAATTTCAGCTGTGAGCCATTCTGCTATTTCTTCGCGATAATTAACTAGGTCTTGCTTTTTCTGGGCTTCCCATTCTTTTTTTAAAGCTTCTATACTGTTCTGAACAGCAGCGGAAAATTCTTCTCTTTTAAATTCGGCCATTACCTCCTCCATTTCTTTTAATTGGTGGTCTTCGTATTTGAAGCCATTTTTTTCTAAGAAGCTTAAGAAATCCTGGTAGATAGCATCTGTAATTTTAAATTCTCGAGGCGGAGCAATTTTAGGATTTTTATAATAAAATTCAGTGGCGTAATTATAGATTAAGTTTTTGCGAACCAGTTCTAATGTGATTTTATGATATTCTCTGGGTTTTAAAGGAACATCAGGATCAATTCCGCCCGCATCGTATACTTTTCTTCCTGCCCGAGTATAAAAAACAGCCTTTAAACTATCGGGTGTTTTGGTCTGCTTAGCGTTTTTATTTTTCTTGGCGTAAGTTCTTTTGGTATAGTCAATAGACTGAATGCAGCGTCCACTAGGAGTGTGATAGCGAGAGGTAGTAATCTTTAACTGGGTCTTAAAAGGTAAGTTGCTAGTAGTTTGTACTAATCCTTTTCCAAAGGAGCGCTGCCCTATCACGACTCCCCTATCCAAATCTTGCATTACACCTGCCACAATCTCTGAGGCGCTCGCACTTTGACCATTAATTAGAACTACTAATGGAATGTTTAAATCTAGTGGTGAATTTTCTGTGGAATATATTTTATTAGCTCCCTCTATTCTTCCTTTGGTTTCTACTATTTTCTCTCCCTTGTTAACAAATAAGTTTGAAACATTAATGGCTTCAAAAAGTAAGCCTCCCGGGTTGGATCGTAAGTCGAGTATAAGACTTTGCATTCCTCTTTTTTTTAGTTCTTCGTAAGCTTTCTTTACTTCGTGGGAGGCATCTTGGGTAAATTGACTGAGATTAATATAGCCTACTGTTGAATTAAGCATGCCGTAATAGGGTACATTTTCAATTTTAATTTCTTCTCTTTCTACTGTAAAAGTAAGAGGCTTGCTTTCTCCGTATCTTTTTACTGTTACTATGACTTTAGTATGGGGTTGTCCACGTAATAAGTTGCGGACTTGAAGATTGTCCATTTTCTTGTTTTCGATGAGGGTATTATCAATTTTGATAATAACATCACCTGCTTTTAGTCCTGCTTTGTGAGCAGGTTTACCGGGGTAAACTTCAGATATTATATTTTTACCATCTATGGTATTTAAGCCTGCTCCAATACCTCCGTATTGCCCTGTGCTTAGGTATTTAAAGTCTTCTATTTCATCGGTATCAATGAAGTTAGTGTAGGGGTCTAACGAAGCAAGGCTAGCATCAATCCCGATCCGGATAAATTTTTCGATATCTATCTCGTCTACAAAATGATTGGAAATTTCTCGGATTATTTGCCCTAAAAGGTCTATATTCTTACTTATTTCAAAGTAATTAGAAACTTCACTAGAACGAAAACCTAAGCAGCTAAATAGTATAATTGCCAATAAAACCCCTTTGAAGCGTAGACTTAACTTGAAGATAGTGTTTGGGATCAGCATCATGATTTTGAGGATTAGCCAGATACTATAAACGAAAATATTCTAACTTACAATCTAGGGAACAGGGTCGTATCCATTTCCTCCCCATGGATGACAACGTAAGATACGCCTAATACTTAAATAAAGCCCCCTTATTACGCCGTGTTTCTGTATAGCTTCCAAGGAATAGCATGAACAACTAGGATAAAATCGGCATGCTTTGAAAAACCACGGCGATATAGTAAATTGATAGAGTCGGATTAAAAAAATAAGCAAAAGTTTTACGGCGAACATGCGTTCTGAGCAAAGTGTTTTTTTAGAGTATTAACCCCTTCCTTTATTATTTCAACAATTTCTTGAAAAGCTAATATATTTTTACTCTGATATACGAGCAACATAAAGAGTTGGTTTTCATTAAAACTTATTTTATTTAAGCGCCATGCTTCTCGTAATAATCTTTTTATTCTATTGCGAGTTACAGCTTGGGGATACAGCCTTCGGGGAGCCGAAAAAGCAACTTTAGGATATGTCGGCCCTTTATTTGTTTCTTCCTGAAAATAGTAGATGAATTTTATGCTTCTTACGTGAAAGCTTTTTCCCTCGCGAAAAAGCTTATCAAAAATTTTTTTATGCTTTATGCGTTCGTTTTTTTTCAACTTAAAGTTTCCCACCTGGTTAATTATCGTTTATGTTTTGGCTCGTCACTAACAGTTAGGCGCCATCTTCCTTTAGCACGTCTTCTTGCCAATACTCTTCTTCCGTTTTTAGTAGCCATTCTTGCTCTAAACCCATGAGTATTTTTTCTTTTTCGTAGGCTAGGTTGAAAAGTCCTTTTCATATTTCGAGTTGATTAAAATGCAAAGCTAACTATTAGGTAAATATAATTCAAATCTTTTGCAGTAGGATTAGTTCTAGTAAAGAAGAAAGTCCATTATTTTTAGTTCATATGTTGTGTCTGCCATTGCTATTTGACACTAGACTTTGTTAATATTTTTTTGGAGAAAATTTGGATAATAAAACAAGAACGCTTAATTTTGTAGCGTATTTCTGAAGCGTTAAGCGAAGAGCAATGCGCAAATACTAAAATTAAAGTTCTTTGAGAGGGGGGAGGGGTTGGTAGTAGCTGTTTAATGAGGGTTTTATACTATGGAGAGTTTGATCCTGGCTCAGGATGAACGCTAGCGGCGGGCCTAATACATGCAAGTCGTACGGTGGCGA
>JANWXU010000188.1 GCA_025057395.1 Bacteroidia bacterium
AAGCCTAAAGGGAGTAGTGTACCCTAATCCTAGCAACGGCTTAATACAACTTAGGCTTGAAACTTCTTTCACGGGAATATTGAACTTGCGTCTATTAAATAGTAGTGCTAGAGAATTGGAAGTTCTAAGCCGTGAAATATTACCTGGTACTACGGAGCTAACCCTTGATTTTACCCATTTACCTGCTGGCTTGTACCTTCTGCACTTGCAGAAAGAAGAAGCGCATCAAGTGATCAAAATCTTAATTGAATAAATTCGATTATTTCGCGCCTGTAATAAATAACTTACTTTAATCCTCGCCTCTTTAGGCGAGGATTTTTATTTATTTCTTTGCCTTTGTGCTTCATAAATTACCATTCCAAAAGCTACGGAAACATTTAAAGATTGTATTTTCCCGTACATCTTTATTTTCGCCTGGGCATCGCAAATTTTAAGTACTGCTTGGGGGATACCTGTACTTTCACCCCCCATTAGTAAGCAAAGGGGAACAGTTAAATCTAGATCAGTAATAGAAATTTCAGCTTTTTCGGTACATCCAATTATCATTAAGCCACTTTGCTTAAGGTAGCGAAAAGCTGTCCCCCAACGTGTTACTCTACAGATAGGCAAATGAAGAAGCGCTCCAGAAGAAGTTTTTACTGCATCAGGTCCCAAAGAAGCAGATCCTTTGGTGGGTACTAAAAGAGCATCTGCCCCCATGGCCTCCGCCGTTCGAGCTATTGCGCCTATGTTACGTACATCTGTAACCCCCTCTACTCCTACCAATAATGGAATTTTTCCTCTATCAAATAAAGCGGGTACCAAATCTTCATAAGAAAGAAAATTTACTAGAGCTATTTGAGCAATAATTCCCTGATGGTTACGCCCTGGGCATAAACTATCTAGTTTCGCTACCGGAACTTCTTGTAAAACAATTGGAGTACTAGCTATTAACTCTTTAATCACATCTAGCAAAAATCGATTCCCCTGGCGAATGTAGATTTTATCTATGGGTGTGCCAGCTAAAAGAGCTTCCTTCACACTTTGTAAACCATAAATTAAGTTTGACTTCATTTTATTTATTTGAATCTTCAAAAAGTAAATTTGAAAACTAAAGCTATTTATAGCTAATCAAAATTCAAGTAAACGCTTTTTATTATTAAAAGTTTGTAATTGCCAGAGTAAACCTAGTGCACTTAAATTGGGCTTTAGGAAAAGTTGAGTATATTTGGTACTCAAAGTTTTAAATTTACAATTCCAATAGTAGCATACTAAAAAAGTGTTTTTTTATTTCATAAATGAGGGAAGCTTATATTTACGATGCGGTACGTACCCCTCGAGGCAGGGGTAAGCCTGATGGTGCACTTTATGAAGTGCCCCCTATCCAACTAGTAGTACAATTACTTCATGCTCTTCGAGAAAGAAACAACTTAGATACCAACCTAGTAGAAGATATTATCCTAGGCTGCCTAACTCAGATTAACGAGCAAGCCTCTGATATTGCAAAGCTAGCAGGACAAACAGCGGGATATCCTGTAAATGTGCCAGGTGTTACGCTGGATAGGTTCTGTGCTTCCGGTTTAGAATCTGTAAACATGGCGGCTGCTTATGTAATGAGTGGTCAGATAGATTTAATTATTGCAGGAGGCGTAGAGTCTATGTCTCGAGCTCGTTTAGGAGCTAATGGTGGTTCCTGGTACACTGAACCTGCGGTTGCTTATCCTGGTCATTATATTCCTCAAGGTGTAGCCGCAGACCTAATTGCTACCCTTTATGGTTATAGTCGAAAAGATGTGGATGAATATGCTGTCCTTTCGCACCAGCGTGCAGCCGCTGCCCAGAGGGCAGGTAAGTATAATAAATCTATAGTTCCAGTAAAAGACGTAAATGGTTTTACCATTTTAGATCACGATGAACTTGTACGCCCCGAAACTACAGTAGAGGGTCTAGCTAAGCTTAAGCCTGCCTTTGAAGCCGTAGGAAAAGCGGGATTTGATAAAGTCGCTCTTCAGCGATATCCTGAGCTAGATGAAATTCACCATGTCCACCATGCCGGTAATTCTTCGGGTCTAGCCGATGGGGCAGCACTTGTAATGATAGGAAGTGCTCAAATTGCAGAAAAAACAGGGCTAAAGCCTCGCGCAAAAATTCGCTCCTTTGCTGTAGTAGGAAGTGAGCCTACTATTATGCTTACAGGACCAGTGCCCTCATCTCGTAAGGCATTAGAACGCGCCGGATTGAGTGTTGAAAATATAGACTTATTTGAGGTTAACGAAGCTTTTGCTGCAGTTGTACTTTACTATATGCAAGAAATGAACATACCTATCGAAAAAGTAAACGTCAATGGAGGTGCTATCGCTTTAGGGCACCCTATTGGAGCGACCGGCGCAATGACTTTAGGAAAATTGTTAGATGAACTAGAAGAAAGAAACTTACAACTAGGACTTTGCACCTTATGTGTTGGTGGAGGTATGGGAATTACAACTATTATTGAACGTGTCTAAAAATTTTACTTGAGATATCCTTATGTTTAAGTATTCACTAGACATTAAAGATCAAGTTGCCGTTATATCATTCGATCATCAAGGCAAGCCTCTTAATTATTTTGATTCCGAAACACTTTCATTACTAGAGCAAATTTTAGCTCTAGCCATAAACACAGAAGATAAGGGAATTATTTTGACTTCTTTATCTCAAAATGCTTTTACTACTCAAAACTACGAAGTACTTTTCAAATATACCAAGGAGCAACTTTGGGAAAGTTCTAAAGCTCTGCAAAAAGTACTTCGTAAGCTAGAAACTTGTGGTAAGCCGGTAGTAGCAGCACTTAATGCATCCACCTTAGGCATTGGTCTAGAATTCGCCTTAGCTGCCCATTATCGCATTGCTTATGACTCCTCTCAACTACAAATTGGTTTTCCTGATATTCAATTAGGAATTTTACCTTTAGCAGGAGGAGCTAACAGACTTGCTCGTAAAATAGGAATTACTGCTAGCTTGCCTTACCTCTTAGAAGCACAAATAGCAACCGCTGTAGAAGCAAAAGAGGTAGGAATCATCGATCAGTTAGTTCCTGACAAAACCGATATCCTAGCGGCTGCTAAAGCCTGGATTCTTAATCAGCCTACCTCTATGCAGCCCTGGGACCATAAAAATTACAAAATACCAGGCGGAGAAGTGCTCTCGCCCCAAGGAATTCAGCTTTTTAGCACCACTATCGCTTCTTTAAGAAGTAAAACCTGGGGAAATAATGAAGGCGCCTACGCCATGCTGCGTTCACTTTATGAAAGCCTACAAATGCCCCCTGACCGAGCTTTTGACGTAGAAAGACGCTATTTTATTTATAGCCTAACTCACCCTAATACCTACAACTTATATCATTCTTTAGTTAAAGGAAAGGAAAAATTAGTAAAATTAGCTTCACAGTATTGCTCCAAAGAGAAAGGTTCTATTAAACAGGTGGGTATCATAGGAGCAGGTAGTATTGGTGCTAGCCTTGCTTATTGCTGTGCCAAAGCTGGCATTAAAGTTTTATTACAAGATCTCAATAAAGAGCTTTCTGAAAAGGGAAGAAATTATACTCATGAACTTCTCTATCGCCAGCTTATTGCCAATAAAATCAGCCAGGAAAAATACTTAGAAATTATTCAGCGTATTGAAATTGCAGAGGGATATAAGGGCTTTGAGAATTGCGAAATTGTAATAGAAACTGTTTTCGAGGAAGTCAGCCTTAAGCGACAAATTTTAAAGGAACTTTCTTCCTTCTGTTCTCCCCAAACTGTAATTATCTCTAATACCGCAGCTTTAACCTACTTAGAATTACAGCAAGCAGTTATTAATTCTCAAAGCTATTTAATAACCCACTTTTTTTCTCCCATAGAACAAACAACACTGGTAGAAATAGCAACTAACGACCAAGTTAGTAATTCGACTTTAGCAAGAGCAATCAAATTTTGCCAAGCTATTGAAAAAATTCCGCTCGTTTTGCCCACTGCTATTCCTTTCTTTACTTTTCATCTCTTACTAGCTTATATGCAAGAGGGAGCTTGTTTATTAGAAGAAGGTTTTCCTGCTGCTCTTATCGAAAATGCTGCCCATTTAGCAGGTTTTGAAAATGGTCCTTTAGCAACTATAGATAAATTCGGCTTAGAACAACTAACTTCTATTCTTAAGCAAACCACACTTAATCAAGCAGTAACTGAAAGTTTTAATTCTGTCATTGAAAAAATGTACTCTGCAGGACGTTTAGGAAAAAAATTAGGAAAGGGCTTTTATGATTACCCGGAAACAGAGTTACCTAAATTATCTCCTGAATTGAAAAAATTATTTCCAGCTACTCAAAATAGCAGTGCCGCTCCTATAGTCAAACAGCGCCTATTACTAAGCGTTGTAATTGCAGCACTAAATCGCTGGAATAATCAAGAAAAAGACTCCCTATGGCAAGCAGATATCGCTTCCATTTTAGGGGCGGGGTTTCCTGCATTCACAGGTGGTGTTTTTAATTTCGTTTCACGTTATGGCAACAATTACTTTATAGAAAGCTGTAATAACTTGCAACAAACTTACGGCAATCGTTTTGCAGTACCCCAATTGTTTAATCTCATTTCTAATTAGTCAAAAAAATATCTTAGCAATTGTATAATGAAATAAAAATAAATATTAACTTTTTGTACTACGATAGTATTAGATGGTAGTTACTATGAACGTTCCCAAAAAACTCTTTGCTTGCTTTTGCTTTGTAAGTGTATTATTATGTTTTAGCAATAGGCTTTATGGCCAATGCGTAATTTGGACAGAAAATTTCGATAACCTTACAACTACTAATCCAGGAGAATGGCAGCTTAGTCAAACAGGTGATGTTTGCCATGCCAAATGGTATATTTCGGATAGAGAACCTGGCAGGCCAGCAAACACCCCGTGCGCAGACTTTGCTCGTTGCGGTGATAAAACCTTACATGTTGGTCAAAATGATAACTTTTTATGTCAAGAACTTACAGGTCCTGATAGAGGGTGTGGAGACTGTGGCGCTTGGCAAATCGAATCCTCTGTAGGCTGTCCTCGTCTAAACTATTCCACTCGTGCAGACGCTATTAGCCCTATTATTCCTTTAAGTTCTCGAGTAGATAGCTTGCTCTTAGAATTTGACTATTTAGCTGGACTTAGGGGAGTTTGCAATACTCCCACTGGTGACTATGCCCAGGGCTTTTATCGTTTT
>JANWXU010000189.1 GCA_025057395.1 Bacteroidia bacterium
GTTACTTTGCAGATTATTGATTTGCCTGTAATTACTCATGATAAACTTTTGATAGCAGTTTTTGGGGGCGTTTTTTTAGGAGCAGGTTCAGGCCTGACTATTCGGGGGGGAGCCGCTCTTGATGGCTCTGAAGTTCTTGCTGTTTATGTAAGTAAAAGAATTGCTTTAACAGTAGGAGACTTTATTGCTTTATTCAACATTTTGTTATTTAGTGCGGCTATTTTCTTTATTAATACTGAAGCAGCTTTGTATTCAATGTTAACTTACTTTTCAGCTTCAAAAACAATAGATTTTTTGCTCAATGGGGTAGAGGAGTATATTGGGGTTACTATTATTTCGCAACACTCCGAAGCTATTAGAAAAACTTTAATTCATTCTTTGGGCCGTGCTGTTACTGTATATAAGGCTGAAAGCGGTTTTTTAGGACCTGAAAAGGAAAGAAAAGTTTTATTTTGTGTAGTTACACGCCTAGAAGTAAGTAGACTTCTAAATGAAATCGAAAAAATTGATAACAAAGCATTTGTGGTACAACATACTATTAAGGATACTAAGGGCGGAATGATAAAAAAAAGACCCTTGCACTAGAGTGGAATACAAAGAATTAAATTTACTTTTCTGATACTAAAAATAAACTTAAATCTTTAATTATTCGTTTTCACTGCTTTTCACTCACTATCAATTACATTTACGCTAAAAAAAATTAGCACGTTTTTTAAGATAATTTAGTAATATTAAAACTAATTTATTAGATCCATTCTTGTTACTTGGTTGCACACTATTTAGCTTATGATAGGACCCGGCACCCTACCTAAAAGCATTATAGAAGTTTTTGCTGAAATCTTAGACATAGACTACCCTTTGCAAGAACATACTAATGACAAAGATAAAAAAGAATACACTATTACTGAGCTTGTACAGGAGCTAAATTTTTTGGGCGAGATTGCAGGATTAACTTTTTTGGAAAGCCAAATTTCTACTACCGAGCTTAACCAAATGATAAGAAAACGCTCCTTGCCCTTATTAGCTTTTTTTGCAAGTCCTTATTTTAAGCCATTTATTATTACTGACTACACGAATAAAAAAGTAAAAGGAATTACTTTTGATGCCGATTGGCATGCTGAAATTAAAATTCCCCTTGCTAAGCTTCAGGAGAGCCTATATACTACTACCGATACTAAAGGGGAAGTTTATACTATTATTGTACATCCATTGCAAATTGAGTCTCTAGCTAGTGAGATTGATTATTCAGTAGATGAGAAAGTAGAGCAACCTCTTACGCCCTTAGAACGTTTGTTTCATCTTTTAAAGAGCGAAAAAAAAGATATCACCTACATCTACATTTATGCTATTGTAGTAGGTTTGTTTAGCCTTACAGTTCCCTTAGGTGTACAGGCTATCATTGGAATGATTTCTGGAGGTTTAATTTTAGAGCCTGTTATTATCTTAATTGCTTTTGTGATAGTGGGTACACTTCTGAGTGGTTTTTTACAAATTATGCAAGCCCGCATTGTAGAAACGCTTAATCAGCGTCTATTTGCAAAAGCTGCCTTCGAGTTTTCTTGGCGTATTCCTAAAGTAGATTTAGAAGCTATTACTAAAGAGTATGCTCCTGAGCTCATGAATCGCTTTTTTGATATACTTACTATCCAAAAAGGTTTTGCTAAGTTGCTTACTGATATCTTGGCAGCATTGCTCCAGATTTTATTCGGGCTTATTCTTCTTACTTTCTATCACCCTTTGTTCATCTTTTTTGCTGTGTTTTTGGTGGTTGTATTAGTGTTGTTATTATGGGTAACAGGGGGCAAAGGACTTAAAACCAGCTTATTAGAATCTAAGTACAAGTATAAAGTAGCTCACTGGCTGGAAGAAATTGCTCGTACTTTGCCTACTTTTAAACTTGCAGGTTTTACTAGTTTATCGATTGAAAAAATGGATGAATATGTTAGTAATTATCTACATAAAAGAGAGGCTCACTTTCGGGTTTTGATAACCCAACTAGGGGGAGTGGTTTTTTTCAAAACTCTTACTACAGGCTTGGTTTTTATTCTCGGTACTAGCTTAGTGATAGATAGGCAAATTACTTTAGGTCAATTTGTGGCTGCCGAATTGGTAATTGTAGGCTTGCTAAATGCAGTGGAAAAAGTATTTCAAAATATGGATACCATCTTCGATATTCTTACTGCACTTGATAAAATTGGCCATGTGACAGACTTACCCCTAGATAAATCTGGCTACCATATGTTTCCCAACCACCGTAATGCTGAAGGTATTCATATTCAATTACAAAATGTTTTTTATAAATACCCTGATGCTGAGCACTATACCCTCAAAGGAATCACCTTAGAGATTAAAGCCGGGGAAAAGGTAGGCGTAGTAGGTCTTAGTGAAGGAGCTGGTGTAACCACCTTTATGTACCTCATTTCTAGCCTTTTGCAATCTTATGAAGGCAGTATTTGTTACGATAAATATTCTCTACGCGATATAAATATTAACAGCTTAAGAGACTGCATTGGGGATAACTTATCTTTAGAAGAAATTTTTGAGGGTACTATTGAACAAAATATTTCTATGGGCAAAGTAGGCATTACACAAAGAGATGTAATTCTTGCAGCAGAAAAAGTAGGTCTTCTGCCTTTTATTAATAGCCTACCCCAAGGACTAAGAACTCATTTAATTGCAGGAGGTAAACAGTTGCCCACTCCTATTATTAAAAAAATTATTCTTGCACGCAGTATTGTGGAAAATCCTAGGCTTATTGTATTTGATAATTTTTTTGAAAACTTGGATACTTTATTTTTAAGGGATATTGCAGAATGCATCTTCTCTCCTGAGCAAAAATGGACAGTAGTGGCTGCAACCTATAACCCTATTATTTTACAGAAATGCGATAAAATTATTGTGCTTGAAAGGGGAGAAGTAGTAGATATTTGCACGTATGAAGAGTTGATACAAAATCCTACCTTTGCAGCTCTTTGGTTGCCTCATACTGCTTAATCTTTCAATACTTTAAAAGCAAAAAACATGGCAACTTTTCAAGAAAAACAACAGTTAATTTCACATCCAGAAAAAGTACAGTCTTTATATCCAGGCCATACTTTTGAAAAACTTGTTTCTAACAATCGACTCCATTCTTATAAACATCTTAGAACACCGCGTTCGGGCAAAGTTGTTGCTTATTGGCTTATTGGTATTTTAATTATTGCAATAGGCTCTTTATTTTTACCGTGGCAGCAAAATATTCGTGCTAATGGTTTTGTTACAGCTCTTCTTCCTGAAGAAAGACCTCAGCGCGTTAATGCAATTATTGATGGCTACATTGAGCATTGGTATGTACAAGAAGGACAATATGTACGAAAAGGAGATCCGATTGTCAGAATTGGGGAGATTAAAGATAAGTACTTTGACCCCAAAACTTTAGAACGCTTGGTAGAGCAGGTAGAAGCTAAAAGGCAAGCTGCTTACTTTATCAAGGAAAAAATTCATGCTATTGACCAAACTATTGTGGCTCTTAAAGAAGGACTAAAGTGGAGTTTAGATAAAGCCAAAAATAAGCTAGAACAGGCTCAATATAAAGTGAGAATTGATAGTGCCGAGGTAGTAGCTGCCCAAACAGACTATGATGTAGCTAAAGAACGCTTTGCTCGCTATCAAGCTCTTTACGAAAAAGGCTTGCTTTCTCTTACGGACTTCGAGTCTCGCAAGTTGAAATTGCAGGAAGCTCTTGCCAAGGTAACAGCTGCTCAAAATAAACTACTTGCTTCTCGCAATGAGTTAATGAATGCGCGTATAGAAATTAGCTCTATTGAAGCAGATTATCAAGCCAAAATTGCTAAAGCAATTGCTGAAAAAGATGAAGCTACTTATAATTATAACGATGCCCTAGGTAGTATTGCTAAGCTGGAAAACGAAAAATCGAATATTGAAATTAGAAACCAATTTTATATTATCCGAGCTCCACAAAGTGGTTTAATTGTAAAAGCTGCCAAAACCGGAATTGGAGAAACTATAAAGCAAGGCGAACCTGTAGCTACTATTATGCCAGAAAAACATACTTTGGCTGTTGAATTATATGTTTCCGCTAACGATGTGCCCTTAATTTCTAGGGGAAGAAAGGTGAGGTTACAATTCGATGGCTGGCCTGCTCTACAGTTTTCAGGGTGGCCTAGAGTAGCAATTGGTACGTTTGGGGGGGTAGTAAAAGTAATCGATTTTGTGAATAGTAAAGACGGGAAATATCGTGTTTTGGTAACTGAAGATCCTGAAGATGAAAAATGGCCGCATCAGCTAAGAATTGGTTCGGGGGTACTGGGTTGGGCAATGCTTGATGAAGTTACTCTAGGTTTTGAGCTCTGGCGCCAGTTTAATGGTTTTCCCCCTAGCTTGAGTAGTCCACCTGAGGATGATTTTGAAATTAAGGCCGCTGAAAAAGAGAAGAAATAATAAGTATATGCTTATAATTCGCCTTTTTTTTCTCCTGGTCTGTGTTTTAGGAGTACGGCAAGTTTTTTGTAAAGCAGATTCTACCAGCAGCCCCAACTATTTTGCTTTAGGACAATTGCTAGATTTGGTTCTTAATTATCACCCTGTGGCTAAGCAAGCTGCTCTTTTACCCCAAGAAGCACAAGCGGAGCTAATGATTGCTAAAGGCGCTTTTGACCCTGTGCTAGATATCCATTGGAACCAAAAACGCCTTTTTAATAAAGACCAAAATTGGATACCCGCTACTTATTACCGCAATTGGAATAATTTTCTTAAAATTCCTACTTATTTTGCAGATATCAAAATTGGGTTCGAACAGTACTTAGGAAT
>JANWXU010000018.1 GCA_025057395.1 Bacteroidia bacterium
TGTTGCCCTGCTTCGAAACCAATTGAGATGTAGCCCCATTCGTTGATAACACTTAGCAAGGGCCCCTTTAGTTGTTCTTCAAGTCCTAAGATTTTGGGTAGGGGCATAGGTTCCACGAACTGTCGATTTCGAATAGTATCTCCAAGTAATAAAAAAGGAACGCTTGGGGCTGAGGTAGTGTGTAAATCAACAAAAATTATTTCTTCCCATGGCTGCTGTAATAAAGTTTCTATAAAAGTAGCTATTTCTACAAATTCTTCGTACTCTGCGGCATGTTTAGGACCGTAAAATTGGAAGTTTTTACCCTTACATCCCCATATTCTATTAAAGTCTACATCTAAGTATCTTTTCTTTTGCATAAGGGCTTTTGTATTTCCAATTAAGCCTACTATTCTGCCGCGTATGCTGGGTTGCTGTTGTTTTAAGAAGAAAGCAAAATTTTGTAATGCTTGTACTCCAGCAGGCTCATTGCCATGCATACCGGCGATAAATAGAAGCAAAGGACCTTCTTTTTCCTGATTATAATCTAGGATTTTCCTCTGAAGACGAAAATTTTGTTGATTACCTGAATTTTGAGAGAGTTGAGGCTCCACAAAAGGATTAGAGTTCATCTAATAATACTTACTCTTTGGAGGAAACTATTTTTCAGTTTTGATATAACTTTCTATAAACTCTTGTAAAAAGTGGTTGGCAACATTTAAGAAGTCATGCTCTGTAACAATTCCTACAAGGTGATTATTTTTATTTACTACTGGTAAGCAGCTAATATGGTTTTTTTCCATAAGGGCAATAGCATCTATAGTAAGCGTATCTTCAGTGGTGCATATTACTTCTTTTATCATGATATCTTTTACTACTAAAAGGCTTCCTTCGGGAGAGGCAAGAGTATCGAATTTTTGTAAAATTAGTTCCATAGTGATAAGGCCAGTGAGCTCCCCTTTGGGGTTCTCTACGGGCAAATGCCGGATTTGCCGCCAATTCATTACATTAATAGCAAAGCTTACAGGATCTTCCTCTCCTACAGTATACAGGTCTTTTGACATAATTTGCTCCACTTTCCAATAGTAGTTAATCCAACTGCCTGCTTCATTGATCTCAGGCAAGTTCCATTTATGTACAGGTTCTCCACTACGAGAGCGATGTAGCATTCCTGCAGTTAGGGCAACGAGCGCCTCGTCTCGTTTTCCTTGTTTTTTAAGCTTAGCATAAGCATCTAGGGTCCATTGCGAACCCGTCTTTTCTGTTTCTATTCTTTCTTTCATAACATTAAGGTATTTTTCAATATCTTCTTGGGGAATATTTGCTTTTTTTAATCCCTCTTCCGAAATGGGCATAAGCTCTTTAAGTAAAAGTTCAGCTGCACTATAGGCTTTTCCATCTAGCCAGCGGAACATAGAACCTAAACCCGTGCGTACTGCTCGTAGAAAGTTTATTTTTACTACATCAAATTCTACTTTTTTTTGTAGGTTTCGGTATTCAGGGGGAAGATTATGCATCAAGCCAAACCAAAAGGCTGCATTAGCCATTTCATCAATAATACTTGGTCCGGCGGGTAGAACACGATTTTCAATTCTGAGGTGAGGCTTTCCATTGATAATTCCATAGCAAGCCCGATTCCATTTATAGATGGTGCCATTATGAAGACGCAGTGCTTTCAATTGAGGAATTCCTCCTTTGCGAAGGGTTTCTATAGCATTTTCTTCTATTTCAGTATATAGCAAAACCTTATGCCGGGCAATATCTTCGCGAAAGGTTTCTAAAATTGAATGATGAATCCAATCGGAGCCAAAAAGTACGCGGGCTTCTTTTTCACGAAGGTAATCTGAAGTTTTACGGGTATCAGTAGCTTGTTGAAAGAGAGCTATGCGTGTTTCACGCCACAAGCGTTTGCCCAGCAATAAAGGTGAATTAGTAGCTGCACTTATAATAGGACCTGCTAAAGCTTGTGCCCAATTATAGAGATCTACAAAATCTTGGGGGGGAGTTTGGTAATGAAGCTGAAAGCTAGTATTACAGCTTTCGAACATAATAGTTTTGGTATTAGCAATTAATTCATCTGTGCCCTCAATGCGAAGTTCAAAATCAGAGCCTCTCAGTTGGTTAATAGCTGCATCTAGAGCTTTATAGCGAGGCAAGGGCGTAATATTTTCTAATGTTAAATCATTATAATGGATGGTAGGTAATATTCCGGTAAGTACGTAGTCTAAGTTCATTGAGTGCAAGCAGCTTTCTAGCATTTCTAGGTAGGTTTTGAGTTGATTTTCCATTTGCTGTAAGCAATTTCCATGGAACTCGATAGGATCGAGGTTAAGTTCTAAATTGAAAACAGCAAGCTCGTTGGTAAAATGAGGCTCGTTAAGGGCGGCTAATACCTCCATAGCTTTGGGTGCAGGTCGCAAACTTTTTCGGTCTACTAAGCAAATTTCTTGCTCTGCGCCAATTCGAATAATGTTATCTTCTAATAAACCATTTTCTAATATGTAGGCTAATGCTTTAATATCATCCAACAGATGGCGTATAAAAGATTGTAATACCTGGCTATCTTTTTTATTACTTTTTGTATTTTTTAGCTGCTCCCCCATGAGTAAATATTCATTGCTGCTGTTTTTAATAGGCAATTTACAATTTTTTTATATCTAGGTAACTTTTACTTTTAATTTTATATATAGCTAAAAATACCCTTTTTCTATGAGAATTAGTTAAAAGAAAATTTCTTGAACTAGCCGGTAGGTATTGCAGTGGGCTTGTACAATATCGTTAATTTTAGGTGAATAGCCACCGCCCATCACAATTACGATAGGGAGATTTCTTTTTTTTATAGCTTCCAACACTAAGCGGTCTCGTTGTTTGCAGCCAGCAATGCTAAGGTTTAATCTTCCAAGTTTATCTGTTGCTAGGACATCTACTCCAGAAAGGTAAAAGACAAAATCAGGTTGCACCTTTTCTAAAAGCGGTTCTAAAATTTTTTCTAAGTTTTCGAGATATATTTCGTCGGTAGTTCCATCTGCCAAAGAAATATCTAAATCAGATTTTTCCTTTTTGTAAGGAAAATTATTAGCTCCATGCATACTAAAAGTAAAGACTTGAGGCATATGCTCGAAGAGGGCTGCTGTGCCATTACCTTGGTGTACGTCTAAGTCAATTATTATAATTTGTTTAGCTAGCTTTCGGTGTAAAAGGTAATTAGCTGCTACTGCAATATCATTAAGTATACAGAAGCCTTCAGCTTTATCTCGAAAAGCATGGTGCGTTCCACCTGCTACATTCATTGCTGCCCCATACTGTAGAGCATATAGGGCGCACTCTACTGTACCACTTGTAATTAGAAATTCTCTTTCGATAAGCCATTGACTAAGAGGAAATCCTATTCTCCTTACTTCTTGTTTATCTAGACTTAATGTTTTTAGTCTTTGGAGGTAGTTAGGAGAATGGGTCCAATGAATTACAGCATCTTCTACTAGAGTAGGCACAAAAAAGTTATCAGGGGTAACAGTACCCTCAAAGAGAAGCTGCTGAGGGATAAGTTCATATTTTTCCATCGGAAAACGATGGCCAGGCGGAAGAGGTAAAACATAAATGGGAGAATAGGCAATTTTTAGCATTGCTAATATTTAATGCATGGATGATAAAAATAACATAACAGTTTGATTTTTGGTTTTTGCAATTGGAAACATGACGAAAATTTTTAGTTCCTAAGTTGAATTTTAAAGTATACTCTGTTTTTGTATTTAGTGTTTCTAATTCCTTCTAAATAGGCACTGAACTTTAATATCTCTAATAAAGTTATACTACGTGTATTTTAAATTTTAGCTTAAAGAAGTAAGAATTAGTTATTTTTAATTATAATTCAAATATTATGCATAAAATTATATTAATTTTACTTTTTGTGTTATTTTATCTTTCTAATACTCTTTTAGCTCAAACTGGTACTTTGCAAGGTAGCATAGTAGATGCTGTAACTAATGAGCCCCTTGCTGGTGCTGTAATTACTATTGAAGGTACTCCTTTTGGGGCTGTTGCAGATGAAGAAGGTAAGTATGTTATTCGTAATATTCCGCAAGGAGTCTATAGTGTAAAAGTAAGCTATGTGGGCTATGAAACTCAAATTAAAAACCAAGTGATGATAGAAAAGGGAGTTACACAATTAAATTTTTCTTTGCAACAGCAAGCTAAAGAGACTGAAACTATTGAGATAACTAGCTCTGTATATGCGAAGACTTCTCAAAGCTTGGTAAGTGTCAAAACAGTAGGAATTGAGCAGATTCGTTCTAATCCGGGAGGAAATTTTGATATTTCTCGAGTTGTGCAAACTTTACCGGGGGTATCTGGCTCTGTAGGATTTCGAAATGATATTATTGTACGAGGAGGTGCGCCTAATGAAAATGTATTCTATTTAGACGGCGTTGAAATTCCTAATATTAATCATTTTGCTACCCAGGGTTCAGGAGGGGGCCCGGTGGGGATTATTAACTCTGCTTTTATTGAAAATGTGAAGTTTCAAAGCAGTGCTTTTGGTGCTAAGTATGATAATACTCTAAGTTCTGTTCTAGATTTTGAAATGATAAGCGGAAATACTGAAAGATTTCAGGGTAACTTTTTACTTAGCGGTACCGAAGCAGCTTTGACTTTTGACACTCCCCTAGGTAAAAAAGTTACAGCCATAGCTTCGGTTCGACGCTCTTATTTGCAATTTTTATTTCGTTTTATAGGTTTGCCCTTTTTGCCAGATTATTGGGATATTCAGGCTAAAATAAAATGGGAAATTAACCCCAAGACTACTTTAACCTACGTTCGAATTGGGGCTATCGATCGCTTCTCTTTAAATGATACTTCTCGAGTAGAGAAGGAGGTTCGGTATTTAGTGGATGGGCTTCCTATTTTTGAGCAAGATAGCTATGCCCAGGGTTTGGTTTTGAGAAGACTTACAAAGAGAGGGTACTACACCATAGCTTTAAGTCGCAATCGGCTAGATAATCGTTCTTACAAGTACACAAACAATATTGAGGTGGATTCTTTAAAAGTTTTAGACTTTAAGTCTGTAGAGGCGGAGAATAAGTTACGTTATAATGCTGTAAGCAAAATAGGAGATTGGGAAATAGGATATGGTGCTGTCTTACAATATGCTACTTTTTCGAATAATACTTTTCGAAAGGTTAGTAATTTATTTAATCCTGAAAAATTTGATACCATTCTTGTTTCTAATAGTATTGGGCTTTTTCGATATGGTGGCTATGGCACTATCTCCAGAAGTTTTTGGCAAAATCGTTTAAAATCTACTTTTGGAATTCGATTTGATATGAATAGCTTTACTACCACAGGAAATAATCCGTTAGAAACTCTTTCTCCGCGCTTAGCTCTTAGTTATAGTCTTAGTTCTAAAATAGCTTTAAGTGGTAGCTTGGGAACATATTACAAATTGCCACCATATACAATTTTAGGATTTGAAGATAAAATTACAAGAGCTAATAATAGAAATGCTAAATATATCCAGAGCACGCATTTTGTAGCAGGTGTAGAATATAAGCCTAATAGTAGTACAATTATTAGTTTAGAGGGATTTTATAAAATCTATAACCATTATCCTGTAAGTATACGTGATTCTATTAGTCTTGCTAATTTAGGAGGGGGATTTGGGGTTTTTGGTAATGAGCTAACTGCAAGTGTAGGAAAAGGCAGGACTTACGGAGTGGAAATTTTCTTTCAAAAGTTATTAACTCATCGATTATTTGGTTTAGCAAGTTACACGCTCTATTATTCTTCTTTTACAGGGTTTGACCCCAATAGATATATTCGTTCTTCTTGGGATAATCGTCATTTAATTAGTGTGACAGGGGGTTATCTTGCCGGAAAAAATAAAACTTGGGAGATTGCAGGAAAATGGCGCTTTTTAGGGGGTGCTCCTTATACTCCTTTTGATATTCCAGCTTCAATTCGGTTTTATTTAATAACAGGTAATCCTGTTTTTGACTGGAGCAGGATTAACCAGTTAGAGACTAGTGTTTTTTCGCAAGTGGATATTCGAATTACCAAAAAGTGGTACTTTCGCAAATGGAGTTTAGAACTATTTTTAGATATACAAAACTTATTTAATACTCCTAATCCAGGCAATCCGAATTTTACGCTAGAGAGAGATCCTAATAATCCTAGCCAATTCTTAAGAGACGCTAACGGAAATTATATTCCTCAGGTATTAAGTATAAATAACTCAAATGTTATTCCTACAATAGGAGTAAGGATTAAATTGTAGGGAAATTCTTTAAAATGGTTTTCGAAATGTTCCACGTGGAACAATTACTATCGAAAGAAAAATATTTCTATTCTATGCGGCTTTCTAATAACTAAAATGTTCCACGTGGAACAATTACTATGACCCAAAGAATTTTAATATCTTTGTGATTATCTGAAAAATTAAAGGCAAAATAATAAAATGAAGTATAAGTTATTAGGCAAAAGTGGATTACGAGTTTCAGAGCTTTGTTTAGGCACACTAACTTTTGGAGAAGAATGGGGTACAGGTGCTTCTAGAGAAGAATCTTATAAAATATTTGATGTATTTGTGGAAGCAGGAGGAAATTTTATTGATACTGCTAATTACTATACTGGGGGTACTAGTGAAAAAATTGTGGGAGAATGTATTGCAAGAGATAGGGATAAATTTGTGGTAGCTACTAAATATACTTTGCATAATAAGGCGGGGGACATAAATAGTTGTGGCAATCATAGGAAAAACCTACTTGCTTCTTTGGAAGGAAGCTTGAGTCGTATGAAAACTGATTATGTAGATATCCTTTATTTACATGCTTGGGATTTTACTACTCCCGTAGAAGAAATTATGAAAACTTTAGATAGCTTGATACAAAGCCGAAAGGTTTTGTACATTGGTATTTCCGATACACCCGCCTGGATAGTTTCTCAAGCTAATACTTTAGCTAGCCTTCGAGGATGGGAAAGTTTTATTGCTTTGCAAATTGAATATAGTCTAATAGAAAGAGCAGCCGAAAGAGACCTTATACCCATGGCAAAAGCTTTTGAAATGAGTATACTCGCCTGGGGTGCCTTAGGAAGCGGTTTACTAACAGGAAAATATAATAAGAATAATCTTGATAATCCTAACTATCGTCTTAAAGAAGGAAGCAGAAGGTTTACCGAAAGAAATTGGAAAATAACTGAAACAGTAGTAGCCACAGCTTTTGAATTAGGTTGTAAGCCTTCTCATGTTGCCCTTAATTGGATACGCAAAAAAAATTCACAAATAATACCTATTATTGGTGCTCGCAGTAGTTCTCAACTCCTGGATAATATCACTGCTTTGAATAATGAACTACCTGATAGTTACTACATGCAACTGGAAGAAGTGAGTAAGATTGAATTAGGATTTCCACATGACTTTCTCGAAAGCGATAACATAAAGCAGGTTATTTTCGGCGGAACTTATGAATTGTTAGAGTCGTTTAGAAAATAGCGCATTTTTTAATTTTTACTTTTTTGAAGCGATAGGTTAATTTTATCCTATCGCTTTTTTATTAAAAATGTTCCACGTGGAACATGGATAAAAAATTATACTCAAGAGACTACTAAAAAAAATAAAAATAGAGAATAAAAAACATGCAAACTCAGTATGATATTATTGTAGTAGGGGCAGGCCACGCTGGCTGTGAAGCAGCTAATGCTGCGGCAAATATGGGCTGTAAGGTGTTATTAATTACGATGAATATGACAACTATTGCCCAGATGTCGTGCAATCCGGCCATGGGGGGAGTAGCCAAAGGCCAAATCGTTAGAGAAATCGACGCTTTGGGAGGCCTTTCAGGTATTATCACGGATAAAACAATGATTCAATTTAGGATGCTTAATCGCTCAAAAGGTCCGGCTATGTGGAGTCCTCGTGCACAGTCTGATAGAATGCGATTTGCAGAAGAATGGCGCCTAGCTTTAGAGACCAATCCTAATATTGACTTTTGGCAAGATATGGTACAGAGCCTACTAATAAAAGATTTTCGGGTTCAGGGTGTACGCTGTGCTATGGGAAAAGAATTTTTTAGCAAAGCAGTAATTCTTACTAATGGCACTTTCCTTAATGGATTAATTCATGTTGGAGAAAAGAAATTTTCAGGCGGAAGGTCTGGTGAAAAAGCTGCTACAGGCCTTACTGAACAACTTATATCCTTAGGTTTTGAAACAGGTAGAATGAAAACTGGTACCCCTCCTCGCATAGATGGTAGAACTATAGATTATAGCAGATTAGAAATCCAACATGGGGACGAACCCCCAGGTAAGTTTTCGTTCACTGATACTCCTCCTTTAGAACATCAAATTCCTTGTCATATTGGTTATACTAATAAAGCAGTCCATGCTCTAATTGCTGATAATATTCACAAGTCTCCTATGTATAATGGGCAAATACAAAGTGTAGGTCCACGTTACTGTCCTTCTATCGAAGATAAAATTGTACGTTTTTCAGACAAAGAAAGACATCAGTTATTTATTGAACCCGAAGGGCGGCGTACCATAGAAGTTTATTTAAATGGTTTTTCCTCGAGTTTACCTGAAGAAATACAATACAAAGCTTTACGCCAAATAGAGGGATTTGAAAATGCAAAAATGTTTCGACCTGGTTATGCTATAGAGTATGATTATTTTCCGCCGCACCAACTACGTCTTACTTTGGAAACTCAGGCAATAGAAAATCTCTATTTTGCGGGTCAAATTAACGGTACTACAGGGTATGAAGAAGCAGCCGCACAGGGGATTATGGCGGGAATTAATGCAGCCCTAAAAATTCAAAGAAGAGAACCTCTTATTCTTAAAAGAAATCAAGCTTATATAGGTGTTCTAATTGATGATCTGATTAATAAGGGTACCCAAGAGCCTTATCGAATGTTCACCTCGAGAGCGGAGTACAGAATTTTGTTACGCCAAGATAATGCCGATTTACGCCTTACTGAAATAGGCTACCGAGTAGGTACTATTTCTGAACAGAGGTACCAGGAATTCCTAAGGAAAAAACAAACAATTGAAGAACTAATGAACATGGTAAAGGAACTTTCTATTTCACCCGAAGAAGCCAATCCTTTTCTGGAAACTCTTGGTGAGAGTCCACTAAAACAAAAAATTAAAGTAAGTCAACTACTTTTGCGTCCTAACATTAGTTTAGAACATATTTGTAAAATGTTACCTACCTTTAATCACAAACTTCAAGTTGCAGAGAAGGAGGTTAAAGAAGAGGTAGAAATTCAAGTTAAATATCAAGGTTATATAGAAAGAGAATCGGAGATGGCTAAAAAATTAGAAAGACTAGAAGAAATAAAACTTCCTGAAAACTTTAATTACTATAAGCTACAATCTCTTTCTAATGAGGCAAAAGAAAAGCTTAATAAGATAAAGCCCCAAACCTTAGGACAAGCTTCTCGGATTAGTGGTGTAAGTCCTGCCGATATTTCTGTACTTATGATATACATGGGTAGATAAAAAGGAGGTCTTTTTATATGCAGACCTCCTTTTTTATTTTATACTTTTTGCTATATCTTTATCTTCTTTATTATTTGTTGGGCTAAGTTAGGATTTACCTTTTTTAGATGTTCCAAGCACTCACGAGCTTTAGGAGTAGCATTTTGAGATAAGTACCAGTAAATTTTGTTTTCTAGTGCTTTGCTATTATCAGGATCTAACTTTAAAACTGCTTCTATGAACATATGGGCTTTGTTAAATTCTCCTGAGTTCAAATAAATAAAGCTTAGGTTATTAAGGGTAGGAATATCGCTAGGTTTTACTTTATAAGCCTTTAGCAATAAGCTTTTAGCTTTTTCAAAAGTTGCTACATCTTTTTGCTTTCTACTTTGCTTTAGAAGCAGTATAGCTGCCCTATTATATGCCTCTACTAAAGAAGGATATGCTTCGATGAGGCTAGTAAGCTCTTGGATGGCTTCATTGTATTTTCCTAAACTTTCTAGAACGTTGGCTAAATGAAAAATAACAAGAACATCTGTAGGTTGCTTAGCTTTTGCTCTTTGGGCTAGCTGAAGAGCCTTCTCTAAATTACCCCTGTAAAATAAAACTTTAGAGCGCTCTAAGAAACATTCTTCCCCTAAGTAGGAAAGTGCTAGATCTAAATATTTTTCATTATTTTCTTGCTGCTCATAATAGTAAAGATAAGCCTTTCCTATATTACTTGTAGAAGGAGTATTAGAAGTAGCACAAAGTAGCTTTAAAAAGTTAACTTCCTGGATTTTGTGAAAAGGAGTTTTAGATTTTTCAGAATTAAGTGGCTTTTTTATAGAGCGAATAAAATGGTCGGTAAAGTTTACATGAGGGATATCGCTCGTGTTGCCCTTTGGCATATGGCAAGCGGTACAGTTATAGTTCGTCTTCATTAATTCTTCCCTGGAAGTAGAGCAGGAGGCGTGGCATTTCTGGCAAATTTGATTATAAAATATGATGCTACTACCGTGAATACTTTTGTGAGGGTCATGGCAAGTAATACAGGTAATCTTGGCTTTTTGAAAACATTTTGAATAACGAAGTCTTTCTGCATGAGAGGCGATACCAAAGCTTGTAGAATCCTTCCTTTCCGGAAGAAATACGTCAAATGCTTTATGTAAAGCCATTCCTGGACGGAACTCTTGGGCGCTATTTCTTACTACTATGCCTTGCAAATGACACTGCTGGCAAACATCAAATTGTAAATCAATAGGTAATTTAGAGGGGTTTACTATAGTATAATCAATTTCTTTTTCTACGTCTACAATTTCGTCTTTTTCCATTGCTTGTACGTGTAGTTGCCCTGGCCCATGGCACCGCTCGCAATCGATACCTAATGGAATGTGTTCATACTTATTAACTGTACCGCTTACCATTTTCGGGTAAGCATTATGGCAAGCCATACATTCATATCCGATAGCTCTTTCGAATCTAGTATTTTTTCCCCCTTCATATCCCGGACTTAAATCCCATTTTTTACGCGCTACGTACCATGTAATGGGGGCTTCATATAAAAAACCATTTCTTAAAATAAGGTAGGAGCGTGTTTGATTACCCGAGCCTACGATGTAATCAATTTTTTCAATTCTCTGATAGATTGTATCTTGGTTATTAAGCCGAAACTCCTTTATGTATAGATTTGCTTCTTTCCAAAAAGCTTGATAGTAAAAGTTAGAATAGCTATCATAAACAATTTGTCTAAAATCTTCAATTTTTTCTTGTTCATTAGGTTTATAAAAAGACCTGCCCATTCCTGTTTGGATATAAGACTGGTAAATTTCTTGATGACAAGAAGCACATTTTTGAATACCTACATATTTTACTTCAGGGGCTAAGTTGTAATAGTTTTTTTGAGTAATTTTACAACTTTGAAATTGAAAAAAAATACTTATGCTTACAAAGCAAATAGTTGTTATCGTGTATTTTTTGCAAGTTATTACCATATCAATAGCGCTTAAAAATATTTAATAGTCAATTGAATTGATTATTTGAATCTAATTTATTACTCTAAATAAGTTTTTATAATTCTTTAGAAGTTGCAAGTCGAACGTCTTTGGTTATATACTATTCAAAAGGAATTAGGAACTATATCTTTCAATGTACAGGGGTTTAGCAAATTTAAATATGGTTCTACTTATCAGGCTCGCCAGTATGGTCTAGCCTTAGCCAAATTGTTCTTTAAATACTACGCAAGAGAACTATTAAACAAAAAAACTTATATTACATGCTCCGCCTATAAGACGGTGCCTAATGCTGCATATAACCTAATGTCATACGTGCAACTAGGGTTGAACCACTATCTGTATCATTATTATAAAGCTCCTCCTATAGACTACGAGCCCTTGCGGCGAGAAACTCTCTATGAAGCTGATTATGGCAAGCTTAGCTTCCAAGAAAGAGAAATGGTAATGCAAAAAAATTTATTATACATTAATGAGAAAGCAATTACAAAAACACAAATTATATTAGTGGATGATATTCGAGTAACAGGATTACATGAAGATAGGATTACTGTTCTTTTAGAAAAGTGTGGTGTAGAAAAAGTATATTACTTATATGTTATAAATGCCAACGTGGCAGAGCCTTCTTTGGAACATGAGTTAAATCATGCTTTTGTTAAAAGGCTTTGCCACCTGAAAGTTTTGATGCAGGAAGAAGACTATCAAATTAATTCTAGAGTTTGCAGATTTTTGTTAGCTTACCATCCCAAAGAGGAGCTAAGTAACTTTTTCAAAGAGCTCCCTCCTTGGCTTCTAGAAAAACTTTATAGTTATTTCTTAGCCGATGGTTATAATACTATGCCTAATTACCAGGAAGGCTTTAAAATATTTTTCAAGCATTACTCTAAACAAAGCTCAGCTTTCACTTTATTGCAGGATTTTGAAGCAGTGCTTCCCCCGTGATAGTAGTTTTACCTTCAGGGTTAATAATTTCAGTTTTTATAGTTACTCGATGTTTTTCTGTATCTACAGCTTGCACAGTGAAAATAGCCGTATAGCTAGTATCTACAAACATAGGAGCTAAAAATTGAAGTGATTGTTTGAGGTAAATAGTTCCTTCCCCTGGAAATAAAGTACCAAAAACCTTGGAAAAAATGCTTGCTCCTAACATTCCATGCATAATTGGGCGTTGAAATATCGTTTGAGCAGCATATGCAGGATCTAAATGAAGAGGGTTTTTATCACCCGTTACTTCGGCAAATTTATTTACCTCTTCCTGGCTGAATTGAAAATTATGCCTATATTCTTGTCCTATGCTTAACATAAAAAATCTATTTATTTTGCGGTAGTATTTTATTATTAATTGTAGTATCAAAGTTAAAAAATCCCTTTACACCTACCAAAAATTTATTAGTTTTTACCCATAATTGTATGGATATTACTCAAAAAATATTAGAGCTAGCTTTTTATGTACTTCCTGCAATTCTTTGTATAGTTGTTACCATTATTGTTTTGAAATTATTTCTGGCCAGAGAAGAGCAACGAGAGGCAGCGGCTCTTAGGCAGCAGGCTTTTGCTAGCATCTTACAACTTCGTATTGCGGCTTATGAAAGAATAACACTTTACTTAGAGCGTATTCGTCCGAATAATTTACTCTATCGTTTAGAGCCTGCTTCTAAGAATGCAAAAGCGCTTTACGAAGACCTACTACTAACAATTCGTAGTGAGTTTGAGCATAATATTGTACAACAGATTTATGTTTCTCAAAGAACGTGGTATAAACTCTTGGAGGCTAAAAATGGATTAGTGCACGTTATTGAAGAAGCATATAAAAAAATACCTCCCAACTCTCAGGGTACTAAACTTGCTGAGATGATACTTGCTCTAATACGTGAAAAGAATGATAACACCCTAGCAGAATGTCTTGAGCTGATACGCCATGATGTGCTATCACTTTTTCAAGAAGAAAAAGATTGAGCTATAAGTTATCAAATCAAATTTTGGATATATTTATTTTCTATGAAATGCTGCCGAGCGGGAGGTAAATTTAATTTTTGGGATAGTCTATTTAAAAATTCTCTTTCTTCCTTTCGTAGTTTACCATCTGAGGCAACAATGCAGCAAGCCTGTTCGTAAAAGATAGCAGCTAGTTCCTCATTTTCTTTAGCGAAATCAATAACTTCATCTAAGGGTCGAGGTATCAAAAAAGTTTCGGTAATTTCTCCAAAAACAACATCTACATCTATTTTTCCGGCAGGGAAAATAGATTCTTCTCCCCCAAAAAAGTAGTTAATAAGCTGACTTACCGACATTTCTTCAGAGAGGGCAAGTTCGCCGTCTATCATGCAGGCATGAGACCATAAGCTTACTATGTTGAGTACGTAATTGAGTCGTTCCGCAAATATTTCGGCTTCACTTTGCTTACTCTCCCCATTTTTTAACCACATTGAGCCCTCATGAATAAGTTTTTGCAGAATTCGCTCTCGATTAGCTATTTTCTTTTTAGAACTTTTTGCCATAAATTTCGACCTTTATGATAAAGATTTGATACAAAGTTAAAATAATATTTGACAGATTATCAAAAATCTGGTATTGAGCTTTCTTTGGGTAGAAGTTATTGTTCTAGGAAGAAGCAGTTAATCTCGTAATCCTATAAAATTTAATATTTTTGCAATTCTAAAATGCCGAGTTTATTTTTTGCATGAAAAAAATCCACTTTATTGCTATTGGTGGGAGTGTAATGCATAGTCTGGCCCTAGAGCTGAAGGCTCAAGGGTGGAAGGTTACTGGTTCGGATGATGAAATTCGTGAGCCAGCTCGGCAAAAATTAGCTGAAGCAGGACTCTTGCCTTCTTATGAGGGGTGGAACCCCCAAATAATTACCCCCGATTTAGACGCGGTCATTTTAGGAATGCATGCCCGTAGCGATAATCCTGAGCTGCTAGCTGCTCAAAAACTGGGGCTACCCATTTATTCTTTTCCAGAATTTATTCGCCATCAGTCTCAAAATAAGCAAAGAATTGTGATTGCTGGAAGTCACGGAAAAACCACAATTACGGCCATGATTATGCACGTATTGCGCTCTCTAAAATATGATTTTAGCTATTTAGTAGGAGCACCCGTAAAGGGCTTTGAAAAAAATGTTCATCTTGGAAAAGACGATCCTATTCTTTTGGTAGAAGGAGATGAATATTTAGCTTCAGTTCTGGACCCTCGCCCTAAGTTTCTACTTTATCAACCCCATTTAGTGGTAATTACAGGAATTGCTTGGGACCATGTAAATGTTTTTCCTACAGTTCAAAGCTATAATGAACAGTTTGTACAGTTAGTAAAAAGCCTACCTAAAGCTGGTGTTTGTATATACAATCGTGAAGATAAAACTGTAAAGGAAATTGTACTTAAAAATTATAATAAAGAAACCCAGTACTTATACCCCTACTCTACTCCACCCTATCGTGTTCGAAACCAGCGTGCAATTATAAAACTAGAGCATATAAAATTTCCTCTAAAAATTTTTGGCAAGCATAATGCTTCTAATGTTGCCGCCGCCTGGCAGGTTTGTAAGCTATTAGGAGTAGAGATACAAGAATTTGCTAAGGTGATAGCCCAGTTTGAGGGTGCAGGAATGCGCTTACAAAAAGTTTTCGAGAGTGAAAATTTAATTATAATTCGCGACTTTGCTCATGCTCCTAGTAAAGTAAAGGCGAGTGTAGATGCCGTGCTTCAATTCTATAAAAACTTTAATGTGATTGCTTGTCTAGAACTTCATACTTTTAGTAGCCTAAATAAATCTTTTATAAATCAATATCGAAATGCGCTTAAAAAGGTAAAAAACAAAATAGTACTAGTAAATCCAAATGTCCTTCTTCTCAAAAAGTTACCTTCCCTGACGCGACAAGATATTCAAAAAGCTTTTAATGATAAAAATTTGCTTTTTACTCAAACGGGTAGAGAACTTAAAGAGTTTATCCAAAAAATGATTAAAGGTAAAAGTGTAGTTCTTCTAATGTCCTCTGGAGATTTAGATGGCTTAGACCCAACAACTCTTTCTTCTTAAGCACATGCGACACTATCTAACTTATACTTATACTGCTCTACTTTTCGCTCTATCCTCGCAATTACTTTTTGCCCAAAAAATTATACAACTTACTGATAATTTTTATTCCGAGAGAAATCCTTGTGTTTATTCTAAATATGTTGTATGGGCAGGCTTTGATGGAAGAGACTCTGAGATTTTTCTATACGATTTGCAAGAAAAAAAGCTTAGAATTTTGACTCAAAATACTTATAATGATGTTACGCCCCAAGTAAATGAAACTCATGTAAGCTGGATTTCTCTAACAGAAAAAGGAACCCAAATTTATTTATATCATATAAATTCAGGTCAAACTCAAGTTATTCCTTTTAATGGAACTCAAAGCTGTGATTTGGCTATGAGCGAAAGATATTTGGTTTGGATGGATTCCTCCCAAAAAAGTACGCTTCTTTATCTTTTCGATATAGAAAAAAAACACCTTTCTTCTATTCCAATTCCTTCTAAAGGTTTTCACCATAAGCCCAAAGTAAACAATGATTTTGTAGTTTGGCAAACGCTAGAAGATGACGTTTATTATATCCATCTTTATAAGATAAATGAAGGTCAGCTTAAGGTATTTTCTCGCCGTCCTGGTTTTAATCCTGCTTTAGATAAAGAATGGCTAATTTGGCAAACAGATAATTTTAATTTATACCTTTATAATCTTAAACAAAAAAATTTCTTTCCCTGCCCTTTGCAAGGAGAAAATCCTAAAGTAAGCCACGACAAAATTGTAGCTCATGGCGGAAAATATAATAGTTATGATGTGTTTATTTACAATATTAAAACTAAACAATTAGAACAAATTGCAAATACAGGACCCTCGTTTTATGATTTGACTTTTCATTTCCCTTATCTAGCTTGGCGCAGTTTTGACGGAAATGATTACGAAATATTTCTTATTGAATTGGGTGATTCTATAAAGGCTCTCCCTAAATTAATTTCACAAGGTGTATATTCAATTTATCCCAATCCTGTAGTAGATGAACTTTACATTAGGTACAAGCAAGTTGATCAAAAGCCAGATTTTGTTCAGATAATGGAACTGGATGGTACTCCGCTACACCGTTTTATTAAGTTTGCTTCTGAAGAAGAAAAAGCTGTTTCTTTGAAATTAGGAAATTTACCCCGGGGTATATATCTATTGGAAATTAAAAAAGGAGAAGTTTTAGAAAGAACAAGAATAATTTTATATTAAAAGCTTATGCTAAACTTGAGTTTCCCTGAAGCTTTTGTAATAATTCTTGAACTAAGCTCTCAAATTTTGCTTTCTTAATAATTTTTTGAGATTGTTTACCTTCTGCTATTAATATTTCTTCCCAAAAAACCTTATAAGTACAATCAATCTGGTTTTTTTCAATTTTTTCTATCTGAGCACGGTAAGTGACTAAGGCTCCTAAGGGTGCAGGCGCTAGATGATTTACTGAAACAAAAGTTCCTATTCCCTCCTCCCCTTCCTCTAGCATTTCTAGTACAAACAGTCGGCAACACCATTCAGCTTCTTTTGCTAAGTAGAAAGTGGAAAGTACAGGATGAACCAGTCCTGCATCAAAACGGGCTAATTTTTCTTCTGTTACGTATGTCTTATATTCCTTGATATCTCCAATTTGAAATGGATTACGCACTTGTTTATGTTAATTGCTCTAATGAATCAATATGTTAATTAAATCTGACTTTGTAATAATATCATAAGTATGGTCAGGATTTTGAACAATCACTGCAGGGGTTTCTGAAGTTATCATTTTAGAAATTACGTCGATACGTGTTGTAGGTAAAACAAAAGGAAAGGGATCTTCCATCGCTTGTTCTACACTGCAGTCTTTTAAACTTGGGTCATCAATTAACATGTTTAATAATCGAGATTCATTAACGCTTCCTACTATTTGTCCATTTTCTATTACTGGTAGCTGAGATATACTATTTTCACGCATTAGACTAATAGCATGAGTAAGAGAATCTTTTTTAGTTACATATAATAGTCGGTTTTTACCATTTTTAGAACGAATTACATCTTCTGCTGTACTTAAAGATTCTTGCTCTAAAAAATTATGATCTTGCATCCAGGTATCGTTATAAATTTTTGCTAAATAGCGACTACCGTGATCGGGTAAAAGTACTACTACTATGTCATTGGCAGATAAGCTTCGAGCGTATTCTAACGCCCCATGTACTGCAGCGCCACAAGACCATCCTACAAATAATCCCTCTAATCGTGCTAATTTTCGCGCCATTAGGGCAGCATCTTTGTCAGATACTTTTATTACATAATCAATGACGGAAACATCTAAATTAGCTGGAATAAAATCTTCTCCTATCCCTTCTAGCAAATAAGGACCTACTTCACTCATATCTATTTCTCCTGTTTCAATGTATTTTTTGAGTAATGAGCCCTCTGTATCTATACCTATAGTTTTTATCTTAGGATTTTGGTGCTTCAAATAGCGAGAAGTCCCGCAAATAGTGCCACAAGTACCCATTCCAGCAACAAAGTGCGTAACTTTTCCCTCAGTTTGCTCCCATATTTCAGGGCCCGTAGTTTCATAGTGAGCCTGGGTATTGGAAAGGTTATCGTATTGGAAAGGAAAAAAGGAATTAGGAATTTCCTGGCTTAGGCGTCGCGCTACTGAGTAATATGACTGAGGATCTTCTGGCGGAACGTTAGTAGGACAAATAATTACTTCTGCACCTATTGCTTTTAGGATATCTATTTTTTCTTTAGACTGCTTATCTGTGATTGTAAAAATGCAACGATATCCTTTTACCGCAGCTACTAAAGCTAAACCCATACCTGTATTTCCTGAAGTACATTCAATAATCGTACCCCCTGGTTTTAGAATACCCTTCTTTTCAGCATCTTCAACCATTTTAAGGGCTATCCTATCTTTTACACTATTACCAGGATTAAAATATTCCACTTTTGCTAATACAGTAGCCCTCAGATGAGAGGTTACACGATTAAGACGAATTAAAGGTGTTTTCCCAATCGTACTCAGTATATCATGATGCCACATTTTCTTCTTCCTTAAAAAGTAAATCACAATAAATCCTAAAGCAATATACAATTTTTCTGTTTTTTTTGGAACTTCTAGCTATAAATACAAAAGCACCGCTTAAGTCCAAGCGGTGCTTTAATAAAAAACTTAAAAATTTTGATAAACTTAAATTATTTCAACTCTACATTGATTGAAAAATAAGCTAGCCTACCAATATACGGACCACCGTAAACTTGTAGGTACCGTTGATTGAGAAGGTTGGTAGCACCAAGCTTAAAGGTTGTTTTCCACTTAGGTACGGTATAACTTATTTGTCCATCCAAAACATAATAAGTAGGAATGATACCTGTGAAATAATTAAAAGGCGGAGGAGCTCCCTCAAAGAAGAAACTTTCCACCCACTTGAAATTGAAGTTAAAGCCCCAATTTTTGAGTTCAAGGTTGCCAACTTTTGTTTTAATCTCTCTACCTGCAAAACCAATATTAAATTTATGTCTAGGAGTATTAAAAGCAGGAATAATAGGATCAGTAGAACCGTGCCGCTCTAAAATATTCCAGGTATAATTACCATTAAGTTCAAAATATTTACCTATAAAGTAATTAAAACCCAATGAGAATCCTTGAGTAGTTACCCTATCTTTTGCATTAGTAGTTACTCTATACACTTGAGAAATATAGGTAAGTGAATCAGGAATAGTAGAAATAAATTTAAAGCCTAAAAAATCAAAATACCAGCTGTAAAAATATCCTGCGTCTACATATAAATTATTTAAAATGTTTCCTTTATAACCTAGCTCAAAGGTAACTACCCTTTCGGGCTTTACGGGTTTAATATTAATAACTTTATTCTGAGCATATAGATCTCTTACTCGAGGACTAATAGAATTAAGCCAATTTAAATAATCTTGTAGTTCTATTACGTTATTTACTCCTTGCAAGTTACCTATGATAATGGCTCTTCCTAGGTTGAAGTATAGATATTGGTCTTGCAAAGTAGGGTTTCGGATAGCGGAAGCAATTAAGAAACGAAAATTATGTCTTTTTTCAAGGGTATATACGGCAGAAAAGGCAGGGGTTAGTAAGGGGTTGAAATTTTGGTTTTTATCTAAGCGTAGGGCAAGGTTGAGTTTTAATTTTTCTTCTAAAAGTTTTTTCTCAATATGGGCAAAAATTCCAAATTCCCAAACTGAGATTTTCTTGTATCCCAAGCTCGAATCTTGGCGATTAATTAAAGTATCGCTAAAGACAGTGCCACGAGAATCGGGTGTATAGAGTCTAAAACTTCCCCCTATCCGAAAATCTACTTTATTTTCTTCTAGCCAAGGAATGTCCAACTTATATTTTGCCTGGATATGATACAGTTTTGAAAAATCAATAAGACGTGTACCTTCACGAGCATTAGGGTTAGAGGTAATTTCTCGGAAACGTTGGATGAATTCAGGGGTACCTGGCACAAAACGAGGTAAATGTGGAAAAAAAGGATTACCTTTGCCATCAGCAAAAGCACGAGTACGAGTATGCCATCGTATTAAAGAATCACGAATGCTTACTAAAAAAGCGTTGATTTGTCGCTGAGAAGCTGTATCAAAACTAAAATCTGCCAAGCGGCGAAGCTGAGGCTCATATTTTCTGCGCCATTCAGCTGTGTAATCAGAAAGCCAAGCAAAATCAGGCTTAGCCTGGTCTTGTAGAAAGAGGGCTGTTCGAACAGCATCGTATGATTTGCCGGCGTCTTCTAAAGAAACATAAGCTTGTATACTAAATTTTTCACTTTGCAACTCTAGCTTATGCTGTTGAAAAACTAAATCTCGCAAGCTGTAGCGATTATCGCCTTGAAAAACTGTAGTGCCTGTAGCAAAACTATACCCATAAATAGCTTCCAGCTGGGTACCTGGAATTTTATAATGTAGGGCTCCCGCAAGTTTTATACTTTTAGTATTGTAGTCTACCAGATCTTTTTCCCAGTAGCCGCTGCGAAAGAAATAACCTACTCCTGGGCTATTAATTGGGTTGAGATAAAAAGCTCGCTCATCGCCATAACGGTTCACTGCGTTATACCCCCCTGGATTATTAGGTCCTGCTTCAGATTTATAGGTGGAATCTGAATTGGTAGCTTCCCAGTCGTAAGCACGCATGAAGGATGTATTGAGCTTAAAAGCAAAACGATCGGAGCCATTTTTATCTTTAAAGATTCGAGCATACCGGACAGCACCGTCAAATAAATCTCTTTCCCCTACTTTAAGTTGTACACTCAACCCAGGATGTAAAAAAGGATTTTTAGTGGTCATACTAATTACCCCATTAAACGCACCTGGACCATACATTGCTGAGCTAGCTCCCACAATTAAATCTACACTTTGCACATCTAATTCTGAGGCCCCTACCAAATTTCCTAGCGAAAAATTAAGACCTGGAGCTTGGTTATCGATACCGTCAATAATTTGTAGTGAACGAACGGGCCGTGTTGAATTAAAGCCTCGAGTATTAATTATCTTAAAGCCCATTGAAGCGGAAGTTATATCTACGCCTTTGAGAGAGCCTAGCCCGTCGTAAAAGTTAGCGGCAGGTGTTTCTTTAATAGCGATTAAATCTAGCCGCTCTACCGTCATGGGTGATTCTTTTTCTTTTTCTGTTTTTCTGTCTTTAATAATTTCTATAGTTTCTACTTGAATGATTTCTTCCTTTAGAGTAATGGTAACAGGTTTGTTGAAATCTAAGACTTCTACCAGGGCACTATCGTATCCTAGCATAGTTACAATTAAATAAATAGGCGGCTTAATAGGAGACTTAATACTAAATTTGCCTTCTATATCTGTATAAGTGCCCGCATTGGTTCCTTTGATTCGAACGGTAGCATTAATTAATGGTTCATTATTAGAATCTATTACTTGCCCTGTTACCATCTGCTGTTGCGCCCGAAGAAGATTATAAGTACTCAAACTAATTCCTAAAAACCATAAAAACCAAAGGAATAAAATGTAACCTTTGGACTTTATTAAGCGTATCACCTGCAGCATATTTTTACAATAAAGTAGTTTTTCTTTTGTATTTATTGTATTATGAGTAGAGTTCAAAATTAAAATTGAAGTGTAGCTAATATTAAATTAAGCAAAGTACCAAATTAGTATTAAATTTGATATAGCTTTATCAAAAAGCAAAAGAAGGTAGAAAAAGAAAAATAAGAGGGTACAAGGAGTGAAAGCTTTACTTAGGCGCGAAAAAGAGGAAGTTTTTTGAGTAAAGGAAGCATAAACACGCTAGAAAATAAAATGAGAGTGCCGATAATGAATCCTACATTAATTTCTTTATGTTCTCCAAAAAAATAAAATGCCCAAACAATACCATAAATCGATTCGAGGTTTAATGCTATCATCATGTGAAAAGGGCTTATTTGTTTTAATGCGCTCATTGATAGATTGTAAGCAAAATTAGTACAGAGCCAAGAAAGAATGAGGAGGTAAATTCCATCTGAAAAACTAGGAAATAGAGATAGAGCCGAAGGATGGAGGTACAAGGTGTATAAAGGTAATAGCAAAGTAAGCACTGCAAAACCACAGCCTATCTCGTAAAAATTAATTGTTGACTCTTCGTAATTTTGAAGTAGACTTTTATTATAAATGCCGTACAAGGCGTTGAAGAGTGCGCTAATCAAACCTAAGGTAATGCCCAGTGTATAAAAGGCTTGAAAGCTGTAAATTAGGTAAGCACCCAGCGTAATGAGCAAGCTTAGAAGAATTTCTAAGCGAGAAATTTTTTTTCCTGTAACTAATAAGGGCTCCAAGACGGCGGTAAAAAGCGGACCCGTGGAAAAACATACCAGGGCTACCGAAACGGTACTGTATTTGATGCAAGCATAAAAAGTTAACCAATGGAAAACTAAAATTAGCCCTCCTATTGTTAAGCGTACAATAGCACGATAACTTAAGAAATAAAGTTTTTTTTGGTAAGCTAGCCAAATAAGATAGCCCAAGGTAGTAAGACCCATGCGGTACCAAACAAGATACCCCTCAGAAAGGTTTATTAATTTGCCAAGTACTCCTGTAAAACCAAATAAGAAGATAGAAAAATGCAGTTTAAAAAGGGGGTGTGTAAAAATCATATATATTTTTTGGCCTATAAACTAAAATATTTTATTAACTTTTTGTATATTAACCTATAAAGTTTGAATAAGATTTACTCAAATTAAAATAAACTATGATTAAGGAGCTAACGATTATCAAGGAAGATAATAAGATTACTGACCAAGAGCTTTATCGTTTGGTATTATATAACGATGATGTTAACACCTTTGACTGGGTAATACAATGTTTAGTGGAAGTTTGTCATCATACTCCTGAGCAGGCGGAGCAATGTGCTTGGATAGTACATACCAAGGGCAAATATGCGGTGTTGGGTGGTACACGTGAATTTCTAGAACCCCGCTGTGAAGCATTAGGAGAAAGGGGTTTAACTGTGGCTATTGAATAATAGGCACTCACTTTTACGCCTTTGGGAAATAAAGTAGCGCTCATTTAGACTTATTTGCCCAAAGGCGTAAGTCTTTTTATTTAGTTTATCTAGAGCATATTCTTTATTTGATAGGAGATATTCCTAATAAAAAAGTAGTGGGCTTTTTGTGTAATTCTGGAGTTTTTTTTCTCCAATGTTCGATAGGGAGGGTGCGAATAGTTTCAGTTTCACCATGTAAGTCTACTGCTATACATAAAAGTAAGGAGGGGGAGCAGTATTTTAGTAATTCTGTGAAAAGAATTTGGTTACGATAGGGTGTTTCGATAAATATTTGTGTTTGGCCACTTTGTTGGATGAGTTTTTCGAGTAGAAGTATTTTTTTCTTTCTGGCCTCTGATGAGGTAGGTAAATATCCATGAAATTGAAAACTTTGTCCGTTTAGTCCTGAAGCCATTAGGGCAAGAACTAACGCGGAGGGTCCTACCAAAGGAATTACAGGGATTTCCATCTGGTGGGCTATGTTAACTAAACTGCTACCAGGGTCTGCAATTGTGGGTGCTCCGCAATCTGAAAGCAAGCCTATAGAATGACCCTGAAGGGTAGGCGCCAGCAAACTTTGTAAAAAAGAAATAGATGGTGAGTTTTTCCAATTGAGGCGATGTAGCTCTATTTGATTAAAATCCCATGGGTGTTGTGGGTAGTTTTTATGTAAGGAAAATAGGAAACGACGTGCCTCTCTTTGTGATTCTACTATAAAATGCCTGAGGGTAAGAGTAAGTAGTTTTACAGCTTCAGGTAAAGCTTCTAGAGCTGTAGGATGAATAGGCGTAGGAATGAGATAAAGCTTGCCCTTACCATCAGAGATATTTTCAGACATAAGAGCAAAGAATTTATTACTTATTCATCAAAGAAATCGCGAATTGCGTGTAGAATAAGAGGGTACTTCATTTTTTCCCAAGCATGCGGAGTTCGAGGAAAAACTTGTAGTTGCCCCATAGGCAAGGCTCGGTAAGCTTGAATTGTTTCTTCCAGTGAAATAAGTCTATCTTTATCTCCAACTGCTAATCGAACAGGAATACTAATACTCTTCAAGAGTTCCTTACAAAGGATAGGATTTTCACCCAGCTCTAGCATCAATCGAGCTGTGTTGCTTACTAGGTTTTGCCATTCGGTAGCGGGATGAAGTTCGCCCAAAGTTTTTATATAGGAAGGGTTTTTTTCTAATAAAGTAGTAGGGTGCAAAGCATCTGCCTCTTTTTGAGCGATATTTCCATCCCAAGCTAGCTTAGTAGCTAGTGCAAATACTTTTGTTAATAATCCGGGCTTTTCTGCTGCTAAAACTAGCCCAATATACCCTCCCAGGCTATAGCCAAAATAATAAGCCCCCTCTAGCTGATGGGCATAAATATAATCCTCTACCTGTTTTACAAAACCATATACGCTAAATTCATATTGTTGGATAGGGGTATTACCATGTCCTTCTAATTCTACAAGATGGAGGGTATAAAAAGATTCTAGTACCCTAGCTATAGGTTTGAACATTTCTTTGTTGCCTAAAGCACCATGCACAAGCAATAAGGGTGGTTTCATTGTTTCATTATACTCACTACTATGCTCTTGTATTTCTTTTAAATTTTAATTAGTCTAAATTAATTTTTTAAGAGTCCAAAAAAAGCCTATCTTTTTTGTAATTTTAATTTTAAAAAAATTGTGTTTTAGATTTTCTAATGAAAAATAACCAACCGGCTATTTTAGTTTTTACCCCTAGAGAAGAAGAAAAGGAGTACATATTGCAAAATACAAAAAACTTGCCTGATAGTATTCTTGGAGTTCAGTATTATAATTCTTTATTCTTACCCTTCTCTAGTTTTAGTGAAAGTAATGAGTTTTTAGTTATATGTAGTTTAGCTTTTTCTATAGAAAATTTAATTCATTTTGCAAAACAAATTAAGATTTTTAAAAAGCGTAAAAATTTTTGTGCTTTTCTAGTTGGTAGTTTTAGTGAGGAAGAAAAAGCTTGGCAATTGTGCCCACAATACTATTATCAATACTTTATCTATGAAGCTAAGGAAAAACGTTTGTTGTATTGTCTTACTCAATGGTTACGTTCTAGAAGTTGTCGTCTCCTTGCTATTTACTCTCCTAGTATGGGGGGAACTTTGAAAAAACTATCCAAAAAAAGGTTATTACAAGCTGCCTATGATAGTTTCCCAAGTCCTCTGCTTATACTTAAGGCTAAAAATTACAAATTAGTAGAGTATAATTCTGCTACTCTTTCTTTTTTTGGTTGTACGAGTAAACAAGAATTTGAAGAATATTACTTTCCTCAAATACGAAGAGAGGTCAAAAAAAATAAGAATAGGATTATTGCGGGAATTAAAGATGTGGATAAGGTAAGATTAGTTTTATCTATTACTTTACAAAAAACTAACCAAGAAGACTTATTTATTGCTCTTAGCATCAATCACTTTTATTTGAAGGATGAGAGGTATTTGCTGGTAGCTTTATTAGATAATTCGAGAATAAAAGAAGCAGAAGATGCACTTGCACAAAGTGAAGCTCGTTTTAGGGCAATGGTGCAAAATTCTTCCGACGTAATTGCTATTTTAGCTGCTGATAGTACTATTATATTTGTAAGTTCTTCTTCGGAATTTGTACTTGGCTTTAAGGCGGAGGAGCTAATCGGCATTAGTTTTTTCTCCCAGGTATACTCCGAAGATGTGTATATAGTTAAGTCTACTTTTTTAAGTGCACTGCAAAATGCCGGACAACTTTTTCGGGCTGAGTTTCGCTTTGTGCAAAGTAATGGTAACGTTAATTATCTTGATTGCTTATTCGTAAACTACTTAGAAAACACAGCTTTACGAGGAATTGTACTTAATATTCGAGATATTACTCAAAGGAAACTTACCGAATTAGCTCTTGCCGAAAGTCAGGAGCGCCTAGATTTAGCTATATGGGCTGCTAATTTGGCACTGTGGGACTGGCACATTTTAAGCGGAAAGGTATATCGGAATGAAAAGTGGCAGCAGCTACTTGAATACTCAGCTTCGGAAATTGCTCCTACTTTTGATTTTTGGAAAGAGCATATTCATCCCGAAGATCATTCTAAAGTGATGAACCTTCTAGAAAAACATTTTTCGGGTGAAATTTCTTTTTTTCAAGTGGAATATAGGCTACGCAAAAAAAGTGGAGAATGGATTTGGGTTTTAGATAGTGGCAAAGTCGTTGATTATACCCCCACAGGTAAGCCCAAGCGGGCTACAGGTACTTTACTAGATATATCGGAAAGAAAATTTTTTGAAGAACAAAAGAAGAAACAGCAACTAGCTATTCTGAATGCTCTTATTGAAGGGCAAGACCAGGAAAGAAAAAGAATTGCTGCCGAACTTCATGATGGTTTGGGGCAACAGCTACATGCCATCAAATTACATTTTTATCTTCTAACTCAAACCGTAAATCAAAACAATACGAACTCTGTAGAAACCACCTTAGTTACTGAAATTAGCCAAATGATAAATCAAGCTATTCAAGAGGTTCGTGATATATCTCATAATTTAATGCCTAAAACTTTGCAAGATTTTGGTTTAAAAGTCGCTATCCAAAATTTGTGTGACTACCTTCAGAACAGCCAAGCCTTTAATATTGTACTTGATGCTAGTCATTTGCCCGAGCATTTGCCCTCTTCGTTGGAGGCTAGTATATACCGTATCATTCAAGAGGCCTTCTCAAATATTATTAAGCATGCACAGGCTAAAAAAGTGATTATACAATTGTGGGTTAATGGTCGAATTTTGTGTTTACTGATAGAAGATGACGGATTAGGATTTAGTATTGCAGAAATTCAAGAACGAAAAGGAATAGGACTAATGAATTTAGAAACGAGGGTTAAACTTCTGCAGGGTAATTTAACTTTAGATTCTTGCCCAGGTGGCGGCACTACTATCTTAGTAGAAATTCCTATTATTGATTCCTAAACTCTATTTTTAGCGCTTTCACAAAAAATGAACAAGATGAAAAAATGATAAAAAAAACTTGTGATTTTTACTTTTATTTTTAATTCTACTGCTATTTATTGTCTGTGCAGTTTGTCCTATGTGCAGAGGTATTTATTGATTGAAACATGAAAGAAGGTATTTTGTGGCATTCTTTAAATAAAGAGGAAGTTCTAAGTAGACTTAAAACTTCCTTAGCCGAAGGACTTAGTGAAGAAGAAGTACAAAAAAGGCAGGAGCAATATGGAAAAAATATTTTAACCCAGCAAAAAAGTACTTCTCCTTTCATTTTATTTTTATTGCAATTTCATCAGCCTCTTATCTATATATTATTAGGTGCTACTGCTATTACTCTCTACTTAGGAGAATATTTAGATGCTTTGGTAATATTTGGAATTGTATTTATTAATGCAGTTATTGGTTTTATTCAGGAGTACAGAGCACTTAGAGCAATAAGCTCTTTAGCTCATTCTATGACGCCTGAGGCTACTGTAATTCGAGAAGGAAAGCGACATCGGATTCCAGCTCAAGAGCTTACTATAGGAGATATTGTCTGGTTGGAACCAGGAGATAAAGTTCCGGCTGACCTTCGCCTATTAAGTATTCGAGACTTACAAATTGATGAGGCCCCTTTGACTGGAGAATCAGTACCGGTACCAAAGAAAGTAACAGAACTTCCCCACCAAACACTATTAGCAGATCGCAGTAATATGGCTTACTCCTCTACTTTGGTAACCTATGGTAGTGGTATAGGAGCGGTAGTAGCTATTGGAAATGCTACAGAGATAGGAAGGATTAATCAAATGATAGCTTCTGCCGATATACTTGCCACTCCGCTTACCCAAAGCATTGCTCGTTTTAGCAGTCTTCTGTTATATGTAATTCTAGGTTTTGCTATCCTTACCTTTATAGTAGGAGTAAAAAGGGGCAATGATATATTTGATATGTTCATGGCGTCAGTGGCTTTGGCTGTGGGTGCTATTCCAGAAGGATTGCCCGCAGCTATTACTATTATGCTTGCAAACGGCGTAGCAAGAATAGCCAAAAAAAACGCAATTATTCGAAAATTACCTGCTGTAGAAACGTTAGGAAGTACCACCGTAATTTGCTCTGATAAAACTGGTACTCTTACACAAAATCAAATGACCGTTCAAGAGATTATTGCAGGTGGATGGCATTATACAGTAACGGGCGTAGGATATGAACCTATAGGTACTTTTCAAATAAATGGAGAAGAGGCGTGTATTCGAGAAAATGTTGCACTTGAAGAATGTTTAATAGCTGGCTTGTTGTGCAACCAATCTAATTTAATAGAAGAAGCAGGGGCTTGGAAAATAGAAGGTGATCCTACTGAAGGAGCTTTAGTTGTGGCAGCCAACAAGGCTGCTAAGTATCGAGAAAATTATTTGAATTTACTTCCTTTACTAGATACTATTCCGTTCGAGTCCGAAAACCAATATATGGCTACTCTACATAAGGTTTTAGATAAGCCCTATCATGTAATCTATATTAAAGGTTCTGTTGAACGAATACTAGAGCGCTGTAACCTTGAGTTGTTACCTGATGGTCAAATCCAAGAAATAAATCGTCAAAAGTATTTTGAAATTACAAATCAAATGGCTAAAAAAGGCCTTCGTTTACTGGCCTTTGCATATAAGCATGTGCCTAATACTCAACAAGAAATAACGCACTACGAGGTAGCTCAAGATCTAATTTTTTTGGGTATACAAGCGATGATTGATCCCCCTAGGCCCGAAGCTATAGAGGCAGTTAAAATTTGCAAAATGGCGGGCATTAAAGTTAAAATGATAACCGGGGATCATGAACTTACAGCTCTGACAATTGCTCAAAAAATTGGAATTGTAGGAGCTACCTCGGAGCAAGAGCTAAGTCAAAAGGTTATTAATGGCAGTAAAATGAGTAGCCTTTCAGACGAGGAGTTAATTGCTGTAACACAAAAAGTAGCTGTTTTTGCTCGCTTCGCCCCTGAAGATAAGTTGCGAATTGTGCGAGCTTTACAGGCTAATAATGAAATTGTTGCTATGACAGGCGATGGAGTTAATGATGCCCCTTCTCTTCGTCAAGCTAATATTGGTATTGCCATGGGGATTACAGGTACAGCTGTAGCCATCGAAACTGCAGATATGGTGCTTACTGATGACAACTTTGCTACCATTAAAGACGCAGTAGAAGAAGGACGGGGAATTTATGATAATCTTATCAAATTTATTACTTGGACTTTACCTACTAACTTTGGAGAGGGTCTTGTAATTTTAGCAGCTATTGTGGCTAATACTACCTTACCTATCCTACCCCTTCAATTGCTTTGGATTAACATGACTACAGCTGCACTTCTAGGTTTAACTCTTGTATTTGAACCTAAAGAACCAGGCATTATGGAACGTAAGCCTAGAAACGCCCAAGAACCTATATTAAATGCTGTACTTTTGACTCGCATTGTAATTGTAGGAGTTCTTTTATGTGCCGCGGCTTTTGGATTCTTTTATGAATTACAGGAAAAAGGAAGAAGTGTAGAAGCAGCTCGTACCATTGCAGTGAATATTTTTGTAGTAGGTGAGCTTTTTTATCTATTCAATTGCCGCGTACTAAGCAGCCCGCTTTATAAAATTGACTTTTTTTCAAATCCTATTTTATTGATAGGAGCTGGCGCTATGTTTTTAGTTCAGTTATTTTATACTTATGTGCCTTTTATGAATCAAGCTTTTCATAGTGAAGCATTGGAATTTATGGATTGGCTTTTCATAGTGGGAGTAGGTATTTTTATATTTTGGGTTATTGAAATAGAGAAGGGGGTGCGATATAGAGTGGTGAAAAAACGTAACTCGAAAGAAAAAGAAGTTTTACAATAAGTTCATGAAGAAAAAGATATTACTCTAATAACTAAAGCTCAATCACTTTTTTAAATAAATAATAAATAATATACTTTAGCCAAATTGACTTAACACTAACTTTAATTTTAGCTTCCTAGTATACTAAGTTCTTGTTTTAGGGCCCTAAGGGTTTGATGGTAAAGTTGTTGTAGTTGCTCAAAAGTGAAAGTAGATATTGTTACTTGGTCTTCGAGGGTATTGCGTTCTAGTTGTTCCAAAAGCTGGCCTAGGTGCTTGGCTCCAATGCTAAAAGCGCTTCCCTTGAATTTATGGTATTTAGCCTTTAGCTCTGCTCCCTTGAGGTTTTTTACTTCGGAAAAAAATTCTAAAGCACTTTGTTCAAAAAGCTCGACCAATTGATTCACTGTTTCTGTGCCTTTTGCTTGTCCTATTTTTTTGAGCAAATCAATTTGGTCCTTTTCGAGTAAAGAACTTTCTTGCTTATCTACCCAAGGAATAGAAATAGGTTGACCTACGCTAGTGATGTTGGATGGGTGTTGAAATAACTTTTGTATACAGTTTTGTATATCAATAGGATGTATGGGCTTAACAATATAGTCTTTCATTCCTGCATTAAGCGCCCTTTCTTTTTCTTCTTTGAGGGCATTCGCAGTGAGAGCCACTACTACAGGGGGAGGATATCGATGTTCTGTATTTTGAGAAGTAAGATATTGCATAGTTTGTAAGCCATCGAGTTCGGGCATATTGAGGTCCATAAGCAGTAGGTCGTAAGATTTTTGTTTGAGAGCCTCTACTACTTGTAAACCATTTGTAACTATATCTGGTTTATAACCAAGACCTTCTAAGATGAGTTGGGTAAAGCGTTGATTAACAGGATTATCTTCAGCTACTAAAATTTGGAGTGGAATTTTAGTACTAAGTAATGGGTCGAGCTGAGGTACGGTAACAGTTTTTTTTAGCTCCACGTCTCTATTTTCAAAAATATTAATAATTAATTCAAGTAAAGGAATTTGTTTGATGGGCTTATGAATAGGATAAATTTTTAGGTTGTCGTATTTAAAGATGCTTGTACTGTTAAGAGGCAGAAGAATGATAATATTCGTAAGGTTGGAAAACCCGCTAAGGTTTTTTAAGAAATAGGCAATTGATTCATCGCTAGAGGAGAAGTCTATAATAAAAAGGTCGATTGTAAATTGGTTGATTATGGCTTGAGCTTGGGAAATATTTTGCACCTCAAAAAGGTTAGCAGGACTTAGTAGTGAACAGGCATAACCAAGAGCCCCCTGGGTAATCCAATTTTGACAAAGAATCAAAATATTTTTTTGCTTAAAAGTAGGCCATTCAAAGCGGTAAGGACTATTACTATCAAGGGGCAAGTTTACATAAAAACAGGAGCCCCTTTGTGGTTTACTTTTAACCTCGATAGTTCCTCCCATTAGCTCCACTAAGTGTTTGCTAATAGTAAGACCTAAACCTGTGCCTCCATACTTTCTAGTGGTGGAATAGTCTGCTTGAGTAAAAGCTTTAAAGATTTTTTCTATAGCTTCTGGCTCAATACCAATTCCAGTATCACAAACACAAAATAACAAGTGATTAGGAGTTTCACTTTTTTCAACTGTAAGAATAATAGCTCCTTGGGAGGTAAACTTAATAGCGTTATTAAGTAAATTAACTAATACTTGTCGTAAACGTACGGGGTCGGCTTCTATATACCGAGGTATATTAGGATGAATAACTTGAACTAGCTCTATATTTTTAGAGAGTGTTTGAGGAGCAAATAAGTCAAAAATATCATCAATAAACTCTGCTAAGTCGATAAATTGAAATTCTAGTTCTAATTTGCCTGATTCTACCTTCGAAAAATCTAGAATATGATTAATAATTTTAAGTAAGGCTTCACTGCTATTTCGGATGGTTTCTACAAATTCTAGTTGCATTTCATTAAGTGGGGTATTAAGTAGCAAGTCAGTCATTCCGATGATGCCGTTCATGGGAGTACGTATTTCATGGCTCATGGCAGCAAGGAATTCCGATTTTGCTTTATCTGCCGCTTCCGCCTCTTCTTTTGCTTTTTGTAATTCCATTGCAATTCTTTTCCTTTCCGTAATATTTAGTGTGGTTCCTACTAAACGTAGAGGATTATTTTCTTCGTCCCAAGCAACTACTTTAGCTCGCGATAATACCCAAAGCCACTCGCCTGCAAAGGTTTGAATACGAATTTCCTTTTCTAAAATTGGAGTTTGCCCCGAAAGATGTTTTACAATAGCTGCTTTGAAATCTTCAATATCATCAGGATGGCACAAATTAAAGAGATTGATTTTGTGCGGATCATTTTCATCTATCGAATAGCCTAACATTTTTAACCATTGAGGAGATAAATACATTTGGTTAGTTTTTAGGTCCCAATCCCAAACGCCATCTTGTGTACTTTCCAAAGCAAGATTTAAGCGTTCTTGGCTTTCAATTAGGGCTTCTTCTACTTTTTTTCTTTCGCGTATATCTATTAAAGAGCCTACAGTACCTAGTATAACATTCGTTTCGTCTCTTCGAATTTTAGTATGTATTTCCACCCAGTGAAAGGTATGGTCACTATTAAGTAGTCGGAGTTGGGTCCATACTTCAGTTCTGGTTTCGGCTAGTAGTTCTTCTAATTCTTTCCTTAGCAAGGGTCTATCCAAAGGATGAATGTAGTCGAATAAATTTTTATATAGGGTTTGCTCGATAGAAAAACCACTAATATCCTTCCAACTAGGACTTAAAAACTGCCAATTAAAGTTAGTATCAGTATAGAAAAGAGTTTCTTGTAAATTTTCGACTACTGTTTTATAAAGCAATTCAGTTTTTCGTGCCAATTCTTGCTCTTTTTTCCTTTCTGTTATATCCATAGCGGTTCCTAGTATAGTGGTAGGTGAGCCTACTGCGTTTTTTTCAAATACTGTGACGCGAGTACTAAACCAACGCCATTCGCCTTTATTGTTACGTAAGCGTACTTCAAATTCGATAATGGATTGGGGGGAGTTGTTTAGTTCGCTTTCCAATTTTTCAAGCTTTTGCCAATCTTCGGGATGTACCATTTTCCTTATAGCGCTTGGTCCCAAGCGAAAGAAGAATTCAGGTTCTAGTCCTAGCATACTATAAGCCCGCTCATTTACATACATGAAACTTCTTTGTTCTAATTTGTAGATGAAAAGAACTTGGGGTATAGTAGCAATAATTTGTTCATTAAATCGCTTACTTTCGCGCAATGCTTGCTCGGTTAATTTTAGACTGGTGATATCTCTACCTACTGCTTGGAAAACTAAAGGTACTCCCGCTTCATCAAAAATGCCGCGAATCGTCCATTGTAGCCATCCTACTTGCTGATCGGGAAGAGTAATCCGATGCTCTAAAGTAGCAACAGGCTGTGAGAGTTGAAGCTTATCTATAGTTTGTACTAAGATTTGGCGATCTTCTGGAAAAATGTTAGGTAAGAAAGGCTTGCCTAATACTTCAGTAGCACTTTTACCAACGTAGCGACAATAAGCTTCATTCGCAAAAGTGAGAGTAAGATCGGGCAAGTAACGGCAAATAAGCTCGGTGTGATCTTCAATAATCGCTCTATATAGAGCTTCACTTTGTTTAAGGGCTTTTTCTATATTTTTTTCAGTAGTAACATTTCGAATTACTACAATAGTACCCCCATACACATAGTGAGAAAACCTAGCTTCATAAGTAATTTGTTTTCCTAAAAGAATATGCACATATTCTAGAGTAGCAGTGTATTTAGGTTGGTTGTTGACTTGCTCCAAAGTTTGCAATACTGCATTAGCTGAAAGTGAAGGAAAAATTTCCCATAATTTGCTTCCTATTATTTGTGGAAAGGAGTTAAGCCAGTCTTCAGAGGGAGGAATTTTGTAGTCTACTATGCTTCCCTCAGCTGAAAGGCGAAAGTAAATATCTGGTAGGGCTCGTAGAACAGATTCTAATTCCTCATTTCTCTGAAGAAGTTCTGTTTGGACGCGCTTTAATTCAGTAATATTTACGGAAACAACTAGTAAATTATACGTGCCACCAGGCCTCAGTAGAGGTTTTCGTATAGTGCGAAACCATAAAATTTCTCCATTAGGAGTAGAAAAAGGCTCCTCCGTCTCGAGAGTTTCTAACTTTTTTAGTACTTCAATATCTATTACTTCGCGTGTTTCAAAGTTAGTTTTATCCTCCTCGGAGGGAGGATGAGGGGCGGGGGTGCAGATTCCCTTATTTTTGAGAACTCGTTGGGCGGTTTGATTAGCAAAAATATATTCTCCTTTTTTATTTCTTACATATACAAGATTGGGATCAGTATCCAGCACTTGCTGCATAAAATTACGCTGCGCTTCTAATTCTGCGAGGATAGTTTCTAGTTGTTGATTCCGCTGCAAGATGGCGAGTTCATTTTTTTTCTTTTGTGTGATATCTACACTAATGCCTAATATGTTAATAGTACCATCTTCATAAATAAGGGGCTTGCGAACAGTGTGGAGCCAGATTTCTTCTCCTTGTGGGTTTACAAATTTTTCTTCGTAGACTAAAGTTTGAAGCTCTTGAGTTACAGCCGTTACTGGATTATTTCCCTGAGTTATGTGTGCAAATTTTTTAATAGCTTCCTCAGGACTAAGGTTTTCTTGAAAAAGCTTTTTTTCTATGAAATCATAAAAAGCCTGATTGGTAAAAATAAAATTGCCTTCTCTATCCAAAACGTATATTAAACTAGGATCGGTATCCAAAATATGCTGCATCAAAGTTTTTTGCTCCGAATATTGCTTTAAGATGACTTCTAACTCCCGATTACGAGCTAATAACTGATCAGCAAACTGCTTTTTTTCGGTAATATCTACTGCTATTGTCAGCATTTGAGCTTCTTGCGAAGCAATAAGTAAAGGCTTATGAATGACTTGGAACCACGAAGAGGCGTTGTTAGAACTATCTTCTATAAGTTTTACTTCTCTTAAAATTGTTTTTTGTTGCTCAATTGCCCATTCGGGAGCTTTGAGAAGAGTAAAAAATTTATGTTGTTGTAGTAAGGAATAATCTTCTAGACTGTTAGTAGCTATATCTGGAATGGAAGATTTTGAAAGTAAAGCTTTTAAAGCCTTATTAGCAAATAATAAATTACCCGAAGAATCCTGTACAAAAATAAGGTTAGGATCAGCATCTAGCACTTGTTCCATGAAAGATTTTTGCGATAAAACTAATAACTCAGCTTCTTTAGACTGAGTAATTTCAAGGGTAAAGCCGACAATATAAACATCATTATCTTTAGAAAGTTCGACGCATTTTTTGCCTGAATAAAAATATCGGTATCGGTTGCCTATCCAGTTTTTTTCGATTTGGAAAAGCGGTTGTTTTTTGGTTAAAATTTGACGATCCTCCATTTCTACGAACTTGGCTTCTTCGGGTGTTAGGTAAGCGGATGCTGTTTTGCCTAATACTTGATGCTTGGGTAGGCCTACTATCTTGGCAGCTTCTTCATTGAAGTGAATATATCTACCGCTTTTATCTTTCAGATAAACTGCTAGGGGTAAAGCATCTAAAACTTCGGAAAGAAAAAATTGTTCCCTTTGAGTTTTTTGTTCAGCATCGATTAGTTCGGATACATCCTCAGCTAGGATAAAGGCACCCAGTACCGTGCCCTGGGGATCTAGCCATGGAAAGAATTTCCATTTTAACCATCTAATTCCTCCCTGTACCTCATTATAAGTAAGGGGGGGAGAAAAAGCAACTTGCCCTTCGAGCGCCTGCTGAAGGAGAGGAAGATGCCAATTTGCTAAATCAGGAAAAATGGAAGAATGCTTTTGCCCTGTTAGATTTTGTTGGGGTAAAGATAAAAGTTGAAAATAGGCTTTATTAGCAGCAATATATTTGCCTGTTAGGTCTACTACAGCTAAAGGACTAGGAAAGAGATGGATTAACGAATTAAAAAAAAACTGATTGGTTGGTTCTAAGCCAATTGCTACTATCCAAGGGGTATCTAGAGAGGAAGAAAAAGTTTGAATATTATATTGCCATAAAAGATTAACTACTTTTCCTTCCCTGTTTTTCCAGGGAAATTGAAAAAAAAAACTTATTGCTTCTACTGTTGGAGCAGGCTTTTCAATATCTAAGTCGGGGGGCAACTCAGTAGAAGCAGGTTTAAATACTATTTCCGTAATAGATTTTTGAGTAATTTCATCACGTGAAAAACCTAATAGCTTTTCTGCCGCTTTATTTATCCATTGAAATTTTTTGTCCTGCCCAATGCATATTACGGGCTGAGGTAGTCTATCTAGTATTGCATATTCTTCTCTCTTATTAAAACTCAACAAGCTCATACTCTTAATAACTACAAATTAGTGAATTCTAAAGAGTTAAATGTACTACCCCTTTAGCCAAGTGAAATTTATAAATATAAGAAATAAGATAGCAAGTAGCAATATTTAGACTAAATCTAAATAATTCGAGGATAAGTACAAGAATATAAAGAAAAGATTAGTAGAAGTTAGAAAAATTTATGTTGAAGGAAATTCAAATTTTTAGCAAATCACCTAGGAAAAATAGTAAGAGCTAGTTGTAAGGCGTGCTGTAAAGCTGAAAAATTGATATTCAACTTTTCACCTTTGGTTTCTATAAAATGCAAAATATTTTCGGTAGCAATATTTCCTACTAGTTCATCCTTAGCATAAGGGCAGCCCCCAAATCCTTTAAGGGCTCCGTCAAAGCGACGGCAGCCGCCTTCCCACGCTGCTTCTAGTTTATCTCTCCAAGCGTTAGGGGCAGCGTGAAAATGTGCTCCAAATTCGATCCCTGGAAATTGAGGAATCAATCTGCTAAAAAGCATTTTTATATCTTGGGGATCAGCACTTCCTATGGTATCAGCAAGAGATATAATTGAAATTTCTAAAGGAGCTAGCTTAAAAACAAAGGACTCCACTACCTCCACATTCCAAGGGTCGCCGTAAGGGTTACCAAAACCCATCGATAAGTATACTACTAATCTTTTATTTGCTGCTACACACAGCTCTTGGATAGTTTTTACCACCTCTAGGGCTTGAGTAATATTCATATTGGTATTGCGCTGCTGAAAAGTTTCAGATACTGAAAGAGGAAAACCCAAATAAGAAATTCGAGAATAAGAAACGGCTTCTCTGGCTCCCCTCTCATTAGCAATAATTGCTAGAAGTTCTGTCGGGCTTTCTTCTAAAGCTTCGAGTACCTCCTTAGTATCTTTCATTTGTGGAATAGCTTTAGGAGAAACAAAGCTTCCAAAATCTAAGACATTAAAGCCTACTTGCAATAGTGCATTCAGGTAAGCTATTTTTTGGAGTGTAGGTATAAACTCATGAATACCTTGCATGGCGTCACGAGGACATTCTACAACTACTATAGGTGCTTTTTGCATAGAGGAAAATGTTATTTTGACTAAAATAAATGCCCGGTAGAAATACCGGGCTTATTTTAATGGATAGCAAATTCAAATTGACTCATCTTGAAGGATTCCTTGCGATTTCGCTTAGGAAGCTTAATAGGCTTAAGGATATCAAACTCTTGTTGTAACTTAGCAAAAATGGATTTATGCGAATCAAATCCAAAGGGTATTTTAGCAAATTCTGCTATTTTTGTAAATAGCATCCAACTAGGCAAGCAATCTATGATATATTCAGGGTGACGCCAGTTATCTACTGCTACACCACCTGCATCTAAGCGGCTTTTTGCCATTGCCATCCACATTTCGGGTGTCATTCTTGCAATTTGCTTAGCTTGCATAACTACTTGTGGAATATTATCACAATTAATAAAGGTACCCGCTGCTTCTACGCTAGTGGCTGCTGGAACTAGTACACTTACTTTCTCGAAATGCTCGAAATATTGGTAGGCATGTGCAATTATTTCGACGTTTTGTGGAAGGTCAGCTACTAAAGAAGAGCTTACTTGATCATCTTCTACTATGTAAACTAAACTAATTTTTCCACTAGCTAACTTTTGCTTTAATTCTTCAATGTTGGCTTCTTTAAAGTCTAACAATCGGCATGAAGCAGCATTAGGAGTTCTATCATCCTTTCGCAAGAAATCGTCGCCCCAGCCTTTTTGAATATGAGGCACGTAATAGATAATTTTTTCTCCTAGAGCTGCTGCTACTTGTTTAAGGGCATAATTACTTTCTAAAGTAGCATACGCTGAACCTATAAAAAGCGTTTTACCTTTATGCTTATTGAGCATGTCAGCACACAATCTAAGCCCTTCTACAAATTCTATAGGGTTATCATTTTTAGTTTTTATTCCCGAAATGCGCCTCTCGTTAAATTTGTGGTAGTCTAATCTACCCTCATCGCACATCCAGTATTGATTGACTTTTAAATTTTTCCTTGGGGTAAGGCGAAGCACTTGATTATCGCGTACCCAAACGTCAATACTGCAATTGCGGCTACATCCTGTACATACTGAGGGTGTATAGTTCATTTCCCACACGCGCGCTTTAAAGCGAAAATCTATACTGGTAAGTGCTCCTACTGGGCAAAGGTCAATAGTATTCATAGAATAGGGATCATCGAAAACTTGACCTGGTGCAGCAGCAGGAAAGTTTTTATCTCCCCGAGCGATAATACTGATTTGCTTAGATTTGCTAATTTCCTCTGCAAAGCGAGTACATCGAGTACAATTGATACATCTTTCTGCATCTAGCATTACCCTTGGACCGAGAGGAACTCTTTTGGGCTTATGTACCTTCTGTAACTCGAAGCGCGAGCCTTCTGGACCATACTTATAAGTATTAATTTGTAAAGGACATTCTCCCGCCTGGTCACAAATAGGACAATCTAAGGGATGATTGATTAAAATAAACTCTAAGACTCCCTTTTGTGCTTTTTCTACTACAGGAGAAGTGCGATTAGTACGTACTACCATATCAGGAAGGAGCTCTTGGTTACAAGAGGTAGCTGGCTTACGACCCCAGTTGATTTTAGGGTTGCCATTTTCATCACGAATTAATTCGCCTGTAGCTCTATCTTTTTCAGGAAATCCTACTTCACAAAGACACATTCGACAATTAGTAGGGATAGACATGGCCGGATGGTAGCAGAAATAGGGGATTTCTACGCCGTGGTCTAATGCAAACTGTAGCAACGTTGGCTTTCTACCACATTCTGCTTCGTATTTTATAACATAGTCGCCGTACTCAAATTCTATTCCATCTATAACTAACTTAGGCATAACTTCAAATATTATAGTTGGCTGCTTTCAATAATAAACAAACTTAGAAGACTAATTATTTCAAAGATAAGTTTTAATTTTCAAAAAAGTAAAAACAAAAGTTGTACCTAAAATTAAAAGCCAATACCAATTACCATCATATCATCTGTTTGTTCATTATTTCCTTGCCATTGAGTAATGAATTCTTCGATGAGTTCACCTCGTTGCGTAACAGGTACATAAACAATTTGAGTTAAGAATTCTAAGAATTTCTTTTTACTTAAGCGCCTTCCCTCCTTCCCTCCAAATTGATCCACAATTCCATCAGAGAATAAGTAAAGTACATCGCCCGGCTTAGTATCAATAGTTTGCGTCTGAAAACTTCGTGTTTCTTGTTTTCCTAATCTTTCATATTGCCCTACAGGCTGCTTATCTCCAGGAAATATAATAATTTGTCCGTTGCGTTCGAGCCAAATGGGACGATTGGCACCCGCAAAATGAATTTGTTTACTAGATAAATTAATTCTGCAAAGAGCTAATTCCATACCGTCATTTAAGCCCTCTTCACTGTTTTCGCTAGCAGAACCCTTATTTAAATTTTCTGATATTTTTTCATGAAGCTTTGAAAGGATTAAATTAGGTTCTTCTACGGCGTGGTGTTGGATAATTTCAGTAAGCTGTGAAGCGCCTAATACAGACATAAAAGCTCCTGGTACCCCATGCCCTGTACAATCTACAGTAGCAATATACATATGGTTATTTCTTTCGCAGTACCAATAGAAATCACCACTAACGATATCCTTGGGCTTATAGAAAATAAAAGACTGCGGAAAATAGCGACGTAATAGCTCTCCACTGGGTAAAAGGGCATATTGAATACGCCTTGCATAGGTAAGACTTTCGGTTACGTCTTTATTTTTTTGCTCAATAATCTTTTTTTGATGCTCTAGGTTGGCATAGAGGTTAGCTATTTCCATAGAAATGGCAGTTTGGGAAGCCAAGATGGTCAATATTTCTCTTTGTAAGCTACCTATAGGCTTTAAGGAATGGGGGTTTTCTGCTAAAATATACCCATAGGTATAATTCCCTTTGCGTAGAGGAAGAGCTATGGTATGAGAATTTGCCTCGGCTACAGATAAATAGACAATAAGGCGCTGTTGAATTTCTTGCGTTAAAGCTTCTCTGTCATTATGAAATCGCTCTCTTAGCTGCTGTTGGTCATATAAGATAGAACAAATAAAGCCCTGTATTTTAAAACGGGTAGTTCCTTGTTGGGTTTGTTGAGTAAGCAAAAAAATGCGTTCTACTCCCGTACTTTGGCTAGCGTACTGTAAAAAGCGATTAACAAGTACACCAAAATGAATTTCGGAGGATATATCTTGGGTAGCTTTATTAAGCTCCCTAAGGAGACGGTTACTTTCATCGAATTTTTGTAATTGTTTTTTATACAAAAAACTGCGGGCAGCTTCAGTAACTGTTAGAATTAAATCGTCAGCTTGCCATGGTTTGGAAAGATAGCGGTACAAATTAGCATTATTGATAGCATTTTGAATAGCTTCCAAATTTGCTTGTCCTGTGAGTAGGATTTTAAGTGCTTCAGGATGAGTCCGATGAAGCTGAATTAATAATTCATCTCCCTTCATTCCAGGCATAATTTGGTCTGTGAGTACCACGGCAAGTTGGAGCCCTTCTTTTTCTAGTTGTTGGGCAAGTTCAAGTGCTTCTTCACCACTTTGGGCAACTTCAATTTCAAATTCTTTTCCTAAAGCACTTACAATTTGCTGACTTAAAGTATCGAGTACAGAACGCTCGTCATCTACACAAAGTATTACTGCGCCCATTAGTTATTAAAGCATAAATACAAGTAAAAAATAGAAATTAAGTTTATTGCTATATTACAAATTTACGTTTTTTCACCAGCATTTTCTTGGTATTCTATTCAATAAATAGTCCTATTTCTAATATACATATCATTCTTTCGTTCAAAAGAAAAAAAGAATATAGAGTCTAGTTATATTCAAAAGTTTTTTCCGCTCCTTTCAAAGAGCTAAGTGAGCTAAAGAACACCAAAACTTTGTAGCTTTGTGGCAATTAACAAATAAAGGAAGGGGCTATCGATAGTCTAAAAAAAATTAGATTAGTAGAAAAGTGTTGATAATAAAAGTAATCTTTCAAAAAGAAGTTTCAGCGTTTTTTAATTCGATTATTGCGTATTTGGTAATATGTGTTTTTTTAATAGGAGTAGGCTTGTTTTTCTGGGTTTTTCCAGACAACATATTAGAAACTCGAGCAGCAGAGCTAAGTAGCTTATTTGGTATAGCACCTTGGTTTTTTTTGTTTTTGATACCTGCTATTACCATGCGGAGCTTTGCTGAGGAATTTAAGTTAGGTACCTTTGAGATTTTGAGTACTAAGCCGGTCACTGAATGGCAAATTTTACTAGGTAAATATTTTGCTGCTGTTTTTCTAGTTATTTTTTCTTTGTTACCCACACTTTTTTACTATGCAACGGTTTATTATCTGGCTAAGCCTACAGGGAATTTGGATAATGGAGCTATAATAGGAGCTTACTTAGGTCTACTTGCCATAGGTATAGTTTTTTGTGCAATTGGTATTTTTAGCTCCTGCCTCACAGATAGTCAAATTGTAGCTTTCATTATAGGAGTTTTTCTCTCCTTTTTTATTTACACAGCTTTCGATTTTTTAGCGGAGTTGAAGGTTTTTGAAGAGTATAACCATTTCATTTTACAGCTAGGAATGCTAGAACATTATCGGAGTATTAGCCGAGGAGTAGTGGATTCTCGCGACTTAACTTACTTTGCTAGCGTAATAGTATTCTTTCTCTTCCTTACTCGAACTGTCCTTTTGCAAAAGAAAAAATAATGCTATAAAATGCAGCAAACTACTTTACAAGCTCTTCTCTTATTAGGTATATTAATTTTACTAAATTTAATTGGCTCTAATTTTTTTGCTAGGATTGACCTTACTACTGAAAAACGCTATTCTCTTTCGCAGGTAAGTAAAAATATAGTTGATTCTTTACAATTTTACATGACAGTAAAAGTTTACTTATATGGTAAAGAGCTTCCTGCTCCAGTGAAGCGCTTTAGCGAAGCTATTCGTACTACCCTAATGGAGCTTAAGGCTTATTCTCGAAATAAAATTCAATACCAATTCATTGACCCTACTGAGCAAAGAGAATTACAGGAATATTTGTACGAAAACAAAATTCGTCCCATACCCTTACGATATAAAAAAGGGGCAGAACTTATTCAAAAAGTTATTTTTCCAGCTGCTGTTATTAATTATAATGGTAAAGAAATTGTAGTAGATTTGTTGAAATCAGATTGTGAATATCGCCCACAGGGGGTGTTTTGTAATTATAGGAAGGCGGAATCCGAGCTTGAATATAAGTTAATATCTCACATTATAAAGCTTCTACCTAGAGAAGAGCGTATCATTGGCTTTACAATAGGTCAAAAAGAGTATGACAAAAGCCAAATGAAAGAGTGGATAGAGGAACTTACTAAATTTTACAGAATTATAGAAGTAAAGCCTCAAACGGGGCAAGCAATTCCGAATTCTAAAAAATTTCTACCCGATAGTTTGCAAAAGAAAATTAAAGGAGAAGGTATAGACGTCCTTATTGTAGCAGGGCCTGATAGTACTTTCTCTGAGAGAGCTAAGTATGAAATTGACCAATACATTATGCGGGGCGGAAGAGTTCTTTGGTTAGTAGACAAGGAAGCAGTGGATGAAAAAGATTTTTATACTCCTAATACCACTGCCCTTTCTAAAATAAAGAATTTAAATCTTGATGATATGTTTTTTAAATATGGTTTCAAAGTAAACACTGATTTAGTACAAGATGATGTTGCAGGTATGATAGATGTGACTTTTACCCATGAAAATAAGCCTATTATTCAGCCGCAAAAATGGATATTTTTTCCTCTTATTTTCCCACCTCAAATGAACGAGCATCCAACGGTTCGTAGCCTTAATGGCATTTTATTGCGTTATGCTTCTTCATTAGATACTTTGAGAGTACCAGGTATAAAAAAAGAAGTCATTTTTACTTCCTCGCCCTATAGTCGCTCCTTGAATGGGCAGCTTATTATTAACCTTAATGAGACTATCGCCAATCCTCCCCCTCTATCAGTTTATCAAGGCAAAGGTAATCGAATTATGGCATTAGCTTTGGAAGGTTATTTTCATTCAGTTTTTCAGTATCGCAAAGCCCCTGTTGATTCAATAGCTAAGAATCCTCCTACGGCTAAATTTATTGAGCAAACCCCCTACCCTAATCGAATGATTGTGGTAGGAGATGGCGCAATTGTATTACCTAACCATTCTCGCTTCGGAGGTGAGGGAATGCCCTTGGATAATAAAACTTTTTTAATGAACTGCATTGATTACCTATTAGGTAATTCTGCTTTAACAGAGATTCGAGATAAAAGTGTGAAAATTCATATTTTAGACTATAGAAATAAAGTTCATGGTAACGAATTGCTTATACAAATTTTGAACTTAGTAGTACCGGTGGTTGCAATTTTACTTTTTGGCTTTATTCGTTTTACCCTCCGCAAGAGAAAAAATGAAGCTTTAAAAATTGCCGCATGAAACAATCTACACTAACAATTTTGATGCTTCTTGTGTTTTTAATCTTAGGGCTTATTTACCTTATCATGCCCAACAAGCAGACTACTTTTGATGAAAAAGAAACTCAATTTGCTATTAAAGATACTGCTGCTATTACAAAAATTGTTTTGACCGAATATCTTAAAAATGCTCCTACTAAATATCAAATAGTATTGCAAAGGGAGGGCAAGATTTGGCGCCTTAATGAAAAATACATAGCTAACCAAGCTAAAGTAAATACCCTTTTAGAAACTATGTATTTAGTTCAAGTAAAAGAAATGGTAGGAGAAAAAGCACAAAAAAATATCATACGTTATATCGCAGATAATCATATTCGGGTAGAAGTTTTTTTGGAGAATGGTAAAAGGCATATCTATTTTGTGGGAGGCAATACTCCCTCAGGTTCAGGTACCATGATGATGTTAGATGGCGCACAAAGTCCTTATATTACAGAAGTGGCTGGATTTCAGGGCTATCTTACCCCTCGTTATTTGCCTCGGCTCAATGAATGGCGCGAAAATCTACTATTTTTTGCGCCCCCTTCTTTTATCACCGAAATTAAGGTTACTAATTCTACTTCTCCTGATTCAACTTTTAGGCTTATAAAAATCAATGGTAAATGGCAAGGTGAAAAGGGAGAAAGGTGTGATACTATAGCTTTGGAGTATTATTTACAGGAATTCAAACATAAAGTGTTTGGTAGTGCTTTTATCTCTGAGCAATATCCGGGTAAAAGAGATTCATTACTCAAAACTTTACCTAAATATACCATCCAAATTACTCTTGCCAATCAAAAACCCGTAGAGCTAAAACTTTACTTAAAAGAAGAAGATCCTAGCCACTATTTTGGTATTGTTAATCATCACGCAGATTTGGTACTTGTCCAGAAGAGAACGATCAATAAATTTTTAGTTTCTAGAAAAAAATTATTTTTGCCTACAGCCTAAAATATTCATACCTACAAAGCAATTAAAGGCTAAGAATTATTAACTTTATATTTCAGAAAAATAGGGAATGGAAACTACAGAATTATTTGAAGATTGTGTTATTCGGCTTTTAGATCAGTTAGGTTTGCAAGTGCTCAAAGACTACGAATTAGCAAACACCTACTTGTATTTTCCGGGGGCGCCTCATTTAGTAAATAGTTTTTTGGCTGCTGTTCGCCAGCAAATAGCTGTGGCTATCGAAAATGCTGTCCACTATACTAAAACTAAACGAGAAAATACTATTCAACAACAAATTCAAGAGCTTATAGAAAATCAGTGGATAGAAGCAGAAAATGCGCAATATATTGTAAATCTTTTTGCTAGAATTCTTATTCCTATTAAAGTAGGACAAGAAAAGTATAGCGATTTTTCTTCTCTTCAGGAAGCTTATGAAGCTGCTGCTCCGTATTCTACTATTCATTTGCTTCCTGGTACGTACAATGAGCCACTAGTACTCAAAAAGCCTATTATTATTGTTGGTACAGGTAAGCAAGGGGAAGTAATAATAGAATCAAATGATAGGCACACTATTGAGGCGCGCTCAAATTACGCTATTTTACGTAACTTGTACATTCACTGTGCTGCCGACCCGGGAGAAATTGCTCATGGTATATATTTAGCCGAAGGACAGCTTTCTTGTATTAACTCTATTATTAGTTCCACCTCCGATTCGAATATTAAAATTGAAGGTAAAGATACTTTTTTGACTCTTCGTAATTGTAAAATAACAGGTAGTAACTCGTATGGTTTGCACTTTACCGATCGAACCTCTGGATTAGTTGAAAGTTGCCAAATATTTGAAAATGAAAATATAGGTGTATGTTTGGAAGGACAGAGTAATCCAGTTTTAAGAAGTTGTAGGATATATAAAAATAATGCCAATGGGGTTTCTTGTAATGGTTCCAGCTCGGCTACTTTTGAGGATTGTGAGGTTTTTGAAAATGAAGCAAGTGGCGTAGTTCTGGATGATGAGTGTAAGCCTATTTTCACTAAGTGCTGGATTTATAGAAATAACGGAGACGGGCTTTTTTGTGATCATTCTACAGCAGGCACCTTCGAAGATTGTTGGTTCTATGAAAATCAATATCTAGGGGTAGTTGTAGAAGGAGAAAGTAAGACTCATTTTACCCATTGTAGGGTATATAAAAACAAAGATAGTGCCGTTACTTGTGATAACCAAAGCTCTTCTTACTTCGAAAATTGTACTTTTACCGAGAGTGCAGTAGACGCTGTTATTTTAGAAACCCAGGCAGAAGCGCGATTTATAGGCTGTTATTTCGAAAAAAATGTTGCCCGCGCCCTCAGTCTGCGTCAAGATACATGGGCTTACATGGAAAACTGTACTTTTTCAGAAAATAAGGGTTTTTCTTTGTTTTTAACAGGTAATAGCAAAGCAGAGGTTCGTAAATGTATTTTTCAAAATAATAACGCAGACGGTATTATTATCACTACTCCTGAAAAAGCTACTTTTGAGGAATGTACCATTTGTAGAAATCCTACAGGAGTAGTACTGAAAGATAAGGCAGCGCCTTATTTTCACAAGAGCCTTTTTTATGATAACGAATGCAACATTTATATTGATAGTAAAAGTGCAAGTCCTTTATTTGAAGACTGTATTTTCTACGGGGGCGAGCAAGCTTTTAATTTTCCTATTACCAGTAGTTATTTACAAAATTGTAAAATTGAAGGGGAAAAATCTCCACTTACTATTTAGCCACTAATTAAGGGGTCGCTTTTATAGTTCTTCGTAAAAAAATAATAAAATAGATAGTAAGTTGCGTATTCTTTACTTTAAACAAGCCTGCTACTTTATTA
>JANWXU010000190.1 GCA_025057395.1 Bacteroidia bacterium
GAATTAGAGATACTACCCTTTGTCCACGGCGGTCACAGGGCCAACGAATTACAAATGGATTAGAGCCTGTTCTATCGGGTGCTCCCGCATCACTTCCCGGTGCTACTATTCCGCCCCCTCCCTGAACTCGCCAAAATCTACCAGTAAAGTCTGTGATATATCGTTTGGAAGAGTCACTAAAAGTAATATCTGTGTTACAGTCTACATTGAAGCTTAAGCCTAGGCGCAAAGTATCTGTTACAGAATTACGTCGGCCATATAGGCTGCGAGTAACTCCCATTTCTGCACTTATGGTATCAAAAGTAGTAATGCTTACTGAATCACTTACTGTTTTGCAGCCCAGCGGATCTTTTACTACTACTTTGTATCGAATAGGGCGAGCTAGCGAATCTAGGATTGTAGGGAAACTAGAAGCCAAGCCAGACTGTACTAATGTGTTGTTATATACTCTCTCTTCGATTTCGCCGTTTACTCGAGCTCTTCCTGTAAGATACCAGTCGTAAGTAACACCCGTGCCTTCGGGGGTAGAAGCATTGCTAGCTCGAATTGTAAACGAGCGGCAAGTACGCGCAGGGCTATTATTGATTCGTACATTAATATCCCAGACTCTAGTTTCAATATTTTTTACTGTTTCACAGCCAGTTTGTTTGTCAGTAATGGTCAGTGTATAGCTACCCCAATTATTAATGTTGATGGTGTTGGCACGAAGTTCGCGGGTTTGGTTACCTTCCCGCCAGCGCCAAACTATATTATAATTTTCAGGATTATTAGTAGCTTCTAGTCGAATAGGGGCGTTAGCTTTACAAACTTGATATAGGTCCTTGAGCTCTGTAGTAGGAGAGTCATTAATAACTACGTCAATTGTATCTTGTAATATTCTGCCTTGGCATTCGGCAGGGCCTATTACTTGTACCAAAATTTTATCTCTACCACCTGGTAGAATAGTTTTATCGAATACAATTAAGGACTTATTACGAAATTGTGTTAATTCTTGAGTTCCTCCGGCGGCAAACCAACGCGTTTGAAGACCTCCTAATCCTGTATTAAGAGTAAGTTCACCGCATCCTTGAGCACTAGAAGCTTCAAAAATTTGATTATTGGTACCACCAAAGTTAATGATTGTAATTTGTGCTATACTATTTTGACAAAATTGATCCCCTGCGACATCACTCAGAATATCAATTACATAAGTACCATTTTTCTCAATATTAGCAGGTTGAGTGAAAACAAATTCTCCTTGAGCACCTGGTGCAATAGACTCGGGTATAATTTTTTGGGTTACCCATTTTCCACCATTTATACGGTAGGCAAAACTGATTGTATCACCTCGGATGGCTTGTGTACCCGTATTTTGATAGTTTAGTCGAACTTGAAAACTACGTTCTCCGCAGACTATAATTTCACTTTTGGGTACTGAAATAGAAATATCACGCGTAGGCTTGATAAAATCGGATTCTGAAAATCCTCTATCTTTTATATAAAAGAAGCTACAGGGGTTTTCTGCGTCCACATCAATTCTTGTGAAAACAGTAGGCATGATAAAGCGCCCATCTCGGCGGGTTAAAATAATGGGTGCAACGGTAGGGCAGTAGATTTTGCCGGTCCATTGCGGGCTAGTAGAAGACCAACTTCGTAGCGGAGTCATAGCATCGTCGCTAATGCGTAGAGCACGTTCCCAGGCATTAGGGTTACGCATGTTTGTAGCGGAGGTAGCAGAAGTATCATCTACCCAGGAATAGAAAATATGGGTTCCAGCTTCGTTACGAGAAACTTGTAAATAGTTATTATAAGTGAACTGGGTACCTGCAAGTTGTCCGCGCACAGTTCGGGGGCTGGCAATGAATTTGGCACACCAGTTTTTGCCACGGTCAGAGGTGGTAATATCAAAAAGAACTTTTCGAAAGCCAGGCGAAGCATACCCAATACTATCGACATCATTTCTTATACTCCGGCTCCTTTTGGCTTTGGAAGCATTGAGCATAAGAGCAAAAAAGTGAGGATTTCCGTCTTTATCTACTATCAGGTCTGAACCCCATATGATAGGTATTTGAGTACTCCAAACAGTATCATTAGTTTCGGGGTCAATTAAGCCACTGTATAATGAGTCTCTAATTGCCTTAAAATTACGAGGAATTACTTCAATAGGACCGTTCCAGGTAGCACCTGAATCATCAGAATACCAGAAGTGAGGATATTCCTCAAAAATATTTTGTGGACTATCCCAGCCCTTGTTAGTTGCGGCAGTAGCCACTGCCCAGCCCCACTTACCATCTGGAGAGAAAGCAACATTTACATTGTTAATTTGATTATCACCACTGGTGTTTTTTATCCAGTCACCCCTGAATGCTTTGTAGCTACGCCAAGTAATGCGATTATTGGCAGGATCAGCTGTTCCTTTCCAAAGTAGAATAGAGTCTAGCACGGTACCGTTGCCCCCGGGTTCATAGCTGTTATCAATCGCCCAGAATTCCTTATCTTTACCTGCGCATAAACCTGATGGGATAAGTACCCTTCTATCTTGAAAGCGACTTACAAAGTTGAAATATTTATTAGGACTTTGAAAGTCGGTGACATTAGAACCAAAGGTAGTAAGATTTTTAGCAATTCCATAGGTATAATTTCCCCATCCGCTTCCATCAGTAACGGCGGCAAGCCATACTAGACTAAAATCGCCTACGCTTTGAGCATTTTTAGGTACATAAAAAACTCCCTGTGGGTAGCGTGCTCTGGCGGAAATAGGAGTAGGAAAATAAGGCGGCCCGTATGGAATAGGGTTAAAAGGTCCAATTCCTAAGGTAAATTTTTCTCCACCATCTGTGGAAAGATCGAGCCTTAAAACGCCGTTAGCAGTAGTAGGAGGACTTCCCCCAAAGACATCAATATTTTGGCGATGTAGCCAAGCTACTGTTTGAAACTTATCATTAGTTAAAATTTGATGAGTGTATGAGCGAATGATGGTATAGGCATTCGAGGAGGTACTTAGCTCCGTAACTTGCATCCGAGAAGTCCGGGAGTTTTCTTCCATTGAATTAGATAACTCGCTAGCAATATTCGTAGTACTCTTTTTGTAGTGAGAGTTTCTTGCCTTTTCCGGTAGTTCAAATTCTGCCTCCGTCAAATCTTGCCAGTAGTAAGAATTAGGCAACGACAGCTCTATTTCTTGCCGAGAAGCTTTTCTTAGGGGCTGTGCATGCGCAAAGCACCAAGCTAATAAGAGAATAAAAGCAAGGGTAATAATTTTTTTGAGCATATTTCCGTAAAATAGTTTTTGAAAAATTTACCTTGTGAAAAGACCTTATAATACAAATATAAATAAATCTTAATATTCTTTTTATGAATGGTATTGCTATATTCATAAAATTAGTGCTCCACCATTTATTTTTAGCTTCCGGAGGGTAAGAGGCGTGCCATTGCTACAGGATTATTAATTGTACTAATAGCTTTTTGAAGCTCATAATCGAGGGCTAAGTTGACTGTATAATATCCAGTAGGACCGAAATAAATCCAAGCCAATGTGGCCTTTAGATATTCTTCTATCTTTTCTTTAGGTATTTCAGATATTAGGCAAGTAGGCTTTTTTTGTAAGACATTTGCGGCAAAAAGAATAAATTTTCGTACTAAGTGGGGGGGGACTTTGTAGTGGTTTTGAAAGTACCGAATGGAGGAGTATTTGTTGGGAATCCTTCCAATTTCTGAAAGGTTTTGTAGAATAAACATATCGAATAGATTTTTGCGTAGTATTTCTTTTAAGATGGGGGGATGCAAAATTGAATCGGGGGGTAGGTAAATATCAGGTAAAATACCGCCGCTGCCAGTTATTCTTCGACCTTTTTGGCTATAAAGTCGTAAAGAGTCGGGCAGTTGGTTAAAAATTTGGGGAGAAAGCTCCTCTAAACTTTGAATGGTTATTGGGGAGGCATTAAGTATCTTTTTATGAAAATAAGGCTTTTGGACTTTCCTTCCACTTGGCGTAAAATATTTGGCTACAGTAATACGCACAGCAGAGCGGTCTTGTAATATGTATTGGTTTTGCACGAGACCTTTTCCATGGGAGCAGCGTCCTAGAATTAGACCACGATCATTATCTTGAATAGCACCGGCTAAAAGTTCACTAGCAGAAGCAGAATTTTCATTGATAAGAATAATTAAATTTCCAGTTTCAAAATCATTAATAGTGGAGGTAGCATAGTAGGTTTTGGTATGTTGTGGAATTCTTCCCTGGGTTTTTACTATTACTTGACCTTCTTTTAGAAATAGATCTGCTAGATTGTTGCACGTTTCTAGATAGCCTCCGCCATTATCTCGCAAGTCTAAAATAAGGTTTTGCATCCCTTGAGCTTGTAGAAGCTGTAAATGATATTTTACTTCATTAAAGGTTGAGCGAGCAAAAGAATGAAGCTTTATAGACCCTGTATTTTGATTTACTAAGCATGCTCTAAGCACACTTGTTGTTGAAATATTTTCTCTTCTAATATTAAAGTTGAGTTCAAGTATTTTTCTTTTCTTTCTTCGCTTTACTTTAAGTTGAACACTACTACCTAGGGTTCCACGCAGAAGCTTGGTTAAATTTTTTTTTTCGCTACTAGGTCCGCTTACTAATGTGCCATCTATGCTAATAATTTGGTCGCCGGCTTCTAGTCCGGCTTTGTAAGCAGGTCCAAAAGGAATAACGTGTGAAATATATGCA
>JANWXU010000191.1 GCA_025057395.1 Bacteroidia bacterium
GCGTGGGAAAATCTTGGTAATCCTTAAAATCCTGGTTAATCCTGGTTCAAAGCATTCTTCACCTGCTGCACATATTCCACACTAACCTTGAAAATACGAGCCACTACCTCCACACTTACCCCCTCCCGCAAAGAACTTACTATTCCCTCTCTTGTAGCTTCCCGCTTGCCCTCTTCTCTGCCTTCTTCTCTGCCTTGTTTTCTGCCAATTTCAATACCCTCCCGCTTGCCCTCTTCTCTGCCTTCTTCTCTACCTTCTTCCCTGCCTTGTTTTCTGCCTTCTTCTCTACCTTCCTCTCGCCCCTTTTTTCTACCCTTTTGCCAAGCTCTTTTCCGAGCCGCCTTGCGATACTCCCGGGCTAAATACGCCAAAATCTCCTTATCCAACCGCTCCATCTCCTCCTTATCCACCCCCACCACCCGAATCCCAGACTGCTGTAACTCCTGTAATATTTCTTGTTGATTCTCTAACTGCATACCCTTAATACTTTCTACCACAAAATACAAAAAAACTCGCACTTGTTCCAACTCCCACGCTTGTTTTCGAAATTCCTGTATCAACCTCTTAAGCCAAGCTAATTTCCATCTTTCTAAACCCTTGCGGCGCCGCTCCAACGCCACCCTCGCCACCTGCAACACCAACGAAAATGGATTGCCCTCCACATACAACTCCTCTACTTTCTTGCTTAAGAGCTTAAAAGTATTGTACTTGTACAATACTTCCGTGCCATAGAAAGCATAGTGGTATTGAGTAGGGTGGTAGTGGGGGTTATCATCGGTAAAGAGAGCAAGAGCAACTATATTGTGCGTAGGATATTTTTCTTTGATTCGGCAAAAATAAGAAAACATTCTTTGGGCAAAAGTAGGGTCATTATAGCCTTGAATTTCGACGTGCACAAGTACAAGATAAGGCTGCTGGTTCTTGAGCTTCACTTGCGCTAAGATATCAACAATCCTAGCAGCAGAAGAAGAGGGCGCTAAGAATTCCTGCTGTAAGAATTCGATGGGGGCTTGAGGGTCAATATCTTGCGCTAAGGCAGGCAAGAAATAATAAATAGCCGGTAAAAAGAAGGGAGGAAAAGCACGCTTCCAAAGCGGCTCATTGAACATAGGCGTAAAAATGAAAGTGCAAAGATAGACAACATTGGGAATTGAAACTAAATTTTTAAACCAAAATTGCTTTCTTTTGAACCAAGATTGAAAGGATTAAAAGGATGGGCAGGATGAGGTTGAACCAAGATTTACAGGATTCAAAGGATGGGCAGGATTTTTTTCTTTCTTCTAATCTTGGTAATCTTTTTAATCCTGGTTAATCCTGGTTCAAAGAATAATCCTAGTTAATCCTGGTTCGAACCAGGATTGAAAGGATTAAAAGGATGGGCAGGATTTTTTTCTGAACCAGGATTTACAGGATTCAAAGGATGGGCAGGATTTTTTTCTTTCTTCTAATCCTGGTAATCTTTTTAATCCTGGTTAATCCTGGTTCAAAGAATAATCCTAGTTAATCCTGGTTCGAAGAATAATCCTGGCTAATCCTTGGAATCCTGTAAATCCTGGTTCAGAAATTAATTTTTTATTATGCCACTTAGCCCTATCGATTGGATAATTTTAATACTATACTTTCTAATTAGCGCAGGAATTAGCGTTCTTTATATTCGCAAAGCAAGGCGCAGCGTGAGCGATTTTTTTCTAGGAGCAAGAGCTATGCCGTGGTGGTTAGGAGGCTTAAGTCTGGCAGCTACCACCTTTGCGGTAGATACACCACTTGCAGTAACAGAACTCACCCGCAGCCAAGGAATAGCCGGAAATTGGCTATGGTGGAATATGCTGCTAGGAGGCACCCTTACTACCTTCTTCTTCGCCCGCCTCTGGCATAGAGCAAACATCCTTACAGATATAGAACTAATCGCCCTACGATACTCAGGTAAAGCAGTGATTTTTTTGCGAGGAATAAAAGCCTTTTACTTTGGTTTTTTAATTAACCTGCTCATTTTAGCTTGGGTCAACCTAGCAATGGCTAGTGTTTTAGAGGGGGGGTTGGGTCTTGCTCCCCCCCAAGCCTTAGGAGGAGTAGCCTTTTTAATGATATTCACCGCCCTTTATACCCTATTTTCAGGACTAGGAGGCGTAATGGCCAACGATGCTCTCCAATTTGTTCTTGCAATGGTAGGAAGCATACTGCTTGCATATTACGTTCTTAAAGATCCGGCAATTGGTGGAATAGAAAATTTAGTGCAAAAGCTAAACTCCAGTGGAGTGCTTAACTTTTTTCCCACCCTTTCTACTGAAAATTTAGTTTTAGAACCCGTAGCCCAATTGAGCTGGGGAGCATTCATAGCCTACATGGTAGTGCAATGGTGGGCAAGCTGGTACCCAGGCGCCGAACCAGGCGGGGGCGGCTACGTAGCCCAAAGGATAATGGCCACGCCTAACGAACAACAAGCATGGGCAAGCGCGCTGCTTTTTCAATTCTTGCACTACGCTATCCGCCCATGGCCATGGATTCTGGTTGCTCTAGCCACCTTAATACTGTACCCTAACGCGGGAGCAGAAGAGGCTAAAAAGACTTTTGTGTATGCCATGCGCGATTATTTGCCTGCAGGCGCCCTGGGCTTAATGTTAGTAGCTTTTTTTTCTGCCTACATGAGCACCATTTCTACCCACCTTAATTGGGGAAGCTCATACATAGTGAATGATCTAATAGCCCCTTGGATAGCTAATAAGCCGCTTTCAGAACGCCAATTATTACGCATAGGACAATGGCTAACTATAGGAATGGGAGTCTTAAGCCTGCTCATTACTCCGCTTTTAAGTAGCCTAAAAGAAGCATGGATGCTAGTAATAGAAAGCGGCGCAGGAATAGGCTTAGTTCTAATAGCTCGGTGGTACTGGTGGCGAGTTAATGTGTGGAGCGAAATTGTGGCTATGATAGTGCCCCCTCTTTGCTATTTACTGCGCCAGGGTATAGCAACCCTTTACTTTGGGGGAAACAATACTTTACCCTTTTGGCTGCAATTTCCTACAGCTTTTTTCGCTACAGTAGCTATTACCACCGGAGCCTGGGTTTTGGTAACTTTTCTCACTCCCGTTACCTCGCCCAAACAATTACAAGAATTTTATTCTAAAGTACAACCCCTAGGCTTTTGGGGCCCCTTTTCACACCATTTGCTTCGAGAAGAAATTAAAATACTAGTGCAACTTTTTGCTACTTACATTATGGCTAGCTTATGGCTATATACATGGGTATTAGGAATAGGATATTTATTATTAGGTTTTTATACTCAGCTTAGTTATTGTTTGGTGCTATGGCTAATAAGTGGCATAGCCCTAGGACTTCTTTTTTCTAAAGTAGAAAAGAAAATTTTACAGCGTCAGGCCAAGGCTAAAGGCTAATATTCTGCTTTTTTAGCTTCTTCCCAGAGGGCATCGAGCATAGCTAGATGAGCTTGGGCAAAAGAGAGGTTGGCTTGGTGAAGCTGGTCTTCTATATAATTGAAGCGACGCATAAATTTTTGATTAGTTTTTTCTAAAGCATCTTCGGGATTAATGCCTAAAAAGCGAGCTACATTAACGAGCGAAAAAAATAAATCGCCTAGCTCATTTTCTATACGCTCTTTAGAGGCGGGATTTTGCTGAATTTCTTTTCGAAGTTCTTGGGCCTCTTCAATAACTTTTTCTAAGACATGCTCGGCTTTTTCCCAATCAAACCCTACACTTGCTACTTTTTCCTGAATGCGATAAGCTTTTATCATGGCGGGTAATCCTTTGGGTACGCCCTGCAACACTTTTTTATTAGCACTTTCTTTAAGCTTAATCTGCTCCCAATTTTCTTTTACCCTTTGCGGCGTTTCGGCTTGCACCTGGCCATAAATATGAGGATGTCGCCGTATTAGTTTTTCACATAAACGATCTATTACCTGCCATATGTCAAAAACTTTTTGCTCACTTGCAATTTTGCTATAAAAGACAATATGAAGCAGCAAATCCCCTAATTCGGTACAAATGGCGGTATTATCTTTAGCTAAAATAGCTTCGGAGAGCTCGTATACCTCCTCTATACTTAAATGCCGGATGCTTTCCATCGTTTGAGCCCTATCCCAGGGACATTTTTCCCGGAGCTCGTCCATAATACTCAGCAATCTATCAAAAGGATGTGGATGCATGCGAAAAAAAATACTTTAAGAATAACTTATTTTTTTACAATAAGTTCTAATTTTGATAGTAAATATACTTGAAATAATTAGGCATAAAGCCGCCTACTTGCACTAAAATAAAGACAAAGATGGCTACTAATAGTTTAATAGCCAAGCAAGCTGTTAGCTATCTAAAAATTATTCTTGCTATTGCAGGCGCTTCTTTTTTACTGGTAGTGCTTGCCTCGTTTACGATCAGCATTTTATTTTCTGATGAAATTGATGCCCAAATTAAAAAAGAAATTAACCGTAAACTGGAGGCTAAAGTAGACTATAATTCTCTTTCTTTAAGCTTACTTTCTAACTTTCCGGATGTTACCCTCAAGCTGGAAAAATTTTTAGTGGTAGGAAAAAAAGAATTTGCCCGCGATACACTATTGCAAATGAAGGAGTTCGATTGTGCCGTAAACCTTTGGGATGTATTGC
>JANWXU010000192.1 GCA_025057395.1 Bacteroidia bacterium
AAAAGCATAGACCATGCGCTTGCCCTTTATTAATATAAGGGTCCTGACCTAAAATAACCACCTTTACCTTATCAAAAGGCGTTAGAGCAAAAGCATTGAAAATGTAAGGACCGGGAGGGTAAATAATTTTTTGCGCCTTTTTTTCTTCTTTTAAGAAATTCACCAAGCGATGAAAGTAAGGTTGTGAAAACTCTTCTTTGAGTATTTCTTTCCAGCTTTGCTCTATTTGTACTTCTATCGGGGGTAAGGGAGAGATAAGCATTTCTTTTCTTTAAACACCAAAACTTTCGCCACACCCACAAGTTCTAGTGGCGTTGGGGTTATGGAAATGGAAGCCCTTTCCATTTAAGCCATCAGAAAAATCTAGTTCCGTGCCTGCCAAATATAGATAACTTTTTAGATTTACAAATATTTTAATTCCATTATTCTCAAACACCTGATCACCAGGCTGCTGCTCATTATCAAAATCCAATTTGTATGATAAGCCCGAGCATCCACCCCCTACCACTGAAACACGCAGTCCATAACTTTCATCTAGTTGGGACCGCTCTCTTAGTTCTTTTATATGTGAAGCTGCTCTTTCTGAAATTGTTATCATAACTGCTAATTTAGTAAGATTATTTGTTTAAGAACTGGTGCCCTACTATAAAATTATAGAATATCCAAGGGTCTTGAACTAATCAACTTTAGTAAAGCCCTTGGATACTAACATGTGAAAACTAAGTTAGATTCTTGTGCCTGATTAGATTTTTGTTTTTTCGCTTTGCTTTTCTTCAATAGGCGGCAGCCCATTCTTGATTCGATAGTCGTTTATTGCTGCTTTAATAGCATCTTCCGCTAAAACCGAACAGTGAATTTTTACAGGAGGTAGCGAAAGCTCCTCCACAATATCCATATTCGAAATACTTAATGCCTCGTCAATTGTTTTGCCTTTTAGCCATTCAGTTGCTACAGAACTAGAAGCTATAGCAGAGCCGCAACCAAAAGTTTTAAACTTTGCGTCCTTAATAACTTGCGTTTGCTCATCTACTTCAATTTGGAGACGCATCACATCGCCGCATTCGGGTGCTCCTACTAGGCCTGTGCCTACATTTTTCTTGCTTTTATCTAGAGTACCCACATTTCTGGGGTTAGTGTAATGATCGATAATTTTTTGTGAATAAGCCATAGTTACTTTATTTTTAGATTAAATATAGATAAAGTTTCAAAAAATTAACAAAATTATTATGGGTTCTTAGTGGTGTGCCCATTGGATAGTGTTCAGATCAATACCTTCCAAATGCATTTCCCATAAGGGACTCATTTCTCTAAGCTTATTTACAGCCTCTGCCACATAACCAATTGCATAATCTATTTCCTCCTCTGTTGTAAAACGCCCCAAACCAAAACGAATTGAAGAATGGCCTAAGTCATCTGGCAAACCTAGCGCTTTTAATACGTAAGATGGCTCTAGCGAAGCGGAAGTACATGCTGAACCTGAGGAAACAGCTAAATTTTTTATTCCCATCATTAAGCCCTCACCCTCTACGTACTTAAAGCTAATGTTAGTTACGTGCGGCAGCCGGTACTTGCGGTTGCCATTAACTACCGTTTCAGGTATACTTAATAATCCATTTTCCAATTTATCCCGAAGTTTAGCCAGCCGAATCGACTCATCAACCATCTCCCGGGAGCAAATTTCACAAGCTTTGCCAAAACCCACAATACCTGGAACGTTAAGAGTACCACTTCGCATACCTCGTTCATGTCCGCCTCCGTCCATTTGAGCTGTTACTTTTACTCTAGGATTCTTCCTTCTTACATACAAAGCGCCTACACCCTTAGGCCCATACATTTTATGGGCTGTAAAGGCCATAAGATCGATACCATATTCCTCTACATTTACAGGAATTTTACCTACCGCTTGGGTTGCATCTGAAAAGAAGAGAGCTCCCTTGGAATGCGCTATTTTAGCAATCTCCCTAATAGGCTGTATGACACCTATCTCATTATTGGCAAACATTACCGCCACCAGTATGGTTTTATCCGTAACAGCCGCTTCCAGTGCATTTAGATCAATAAGTCCGTCAGAAGCAACGTCTAAATAAGTAACTTTTGCTATTCCCTTTCTTTCAAGGGCACGACAAGTATCTAGTACAGCTTTATGTTCTGTTTTAACCGTTACAATATGGTTACCCTTGCGTGCATACATTTCTGCAACCCCTTTTATAGCAAGATTATCACTTTCTGTGGCTCCCGAAGTAAAAATAATTTCCCTAGGGTCTGCACCAATAAGGCGAGCTATCTGCTCACGTGCGTAGTCTACCGCCTCTTCTGCTTCCCATCCAAATTTATGATTTCGGCTAGCCGCATTTCCAAATTTTTCTGTAAAATAAGGGAGCATTGCTTCTAATACTCGAGGATCTACTGGTGTAGTAGCATTATGATCTAGGTATATTGGGAACTTTAGCATGGTTTCTCCTTCAATTTTATTTTCAAATATACATACAATTTTAGAAATTACATAGTTCAATTTAGAATCAGTCTAAATAAAATTTTCTTGGTAGCTTTTAGGAGCCGTACGCTTACAAGTTAGAAATTACCATATTTTTCCTAGCAAAAAAATACACGGTCGATAAAATACAGTTTTATTTAGTAATTTTTTGATATCAAAGCCCAAAATTTTGTTATTTAGGGATAAAAATTGTTCAAATTATATGGCTAAACCCAGTATTGAAGTAATAGCAGCTTTACGTCAAACGGCGGCACGTTTAAGTAACGGCGCAACTTATGCTTGGTCTCATATGGGGACTTGCAACTGCGGTCACCTTGCTCAAACACTAACCTCTCTTTCTGCAGCAGCAATTCATCAAAAGGCTTTGGAAAAAACAGGAGATTGGGCAGAGCATATACAAGCTTACTGTCCTCAAAGTGGATATGCTATTGATCATATTATAGATATAATGCTCGAAACGGGTTTTACACACACAGACCTCATACACCTAGAAAGGCTCTCCGATAAAGCTATACTTGAAAGAATTCCACAACACCTGCGCCCACTTAACTACAAAAAAAGAGAAAACGTAATCCTCTATTTAAATACATGGGCGGATATGTTAGAAGAAATTTGGATACAAGATAGTCAAAAAAATAAGCCTTTAGTATTCGAAGTAGAGGCCTTACTTTCGTAACCAAGCTGTGAATACGTCACTTCTAAAGGGTAAGACAAACTAAAAACGTACGAGGAAGGAAAAAACACTATATTTACTCTCCCTCCTCCACCTACTATAAATATTGAAAAACAAAAATTTAATATATTGCAAATAAAAACAAAAATGTAAAATGAGATCTTTTTTCAAATTAATTATTGCTACATTAATCGGCTTTTTAATAGCGGCGCTTATTTTGTTTTTTATCTTCTTAGGAGTAGTAGGAAGCCTTATGGGAGATGGCGGCAAAAAGGCAAAGGTAGCAGTTAAGGAAAATAGTGTACTAGTCCTAAAACTTAACAAAGAAATAAAGGAAAGAGAAAGTGATAATCCATTTGAAAATTTTAGTAGTGGAGAATTTAGAACCAAGAGTCTAGGGTTAAGTGAATTACTTGCGGGTTTGGAAGCAGCCGCAAAAGATAAAAAAATAACAGGCTTGTGGATAAAATTTGAGCCATTCTCCTGCGGAATGGCCACCATAGAAGCCCTTAGAAAAGGTTTGCTTGAATTCAAGAAATCGGGAAAATTTATTTATGCCTACGGAGAAATATTAACGGAAAAAGATTATTACTTGGCTTCGGTTGCAGATAGTATATTTCTTTATCCTACTGGTTTTCTTGAGTGGAATGGGTTAAACTCTAACCCTGTATTCCTGAGAGGAATGTTTGATAAACTCGGAGTAGAGCCTATGCTTTTCCGAGTAGGGAAATTTAAATCGGCTGGTGAAACATTCACAGAAAAGCAACTTTCAGAAAATAATCGCCTGCAAACTCAAACACTACTAAATGATTTTTGGAACCACATGCTAGAGAACATTTCCTCAGCCCGCAATATCGAACGAAATTTTTTGGATTCTTTGGCAAGCACATTAGCTATTACTCATGCCAGGGATGCAGCTAAATATAAGCTGGTAGATGGACTGCGCTATGAACATCAAATTATTGCTTCTCTTAAGAAGAAAACTAAAGTAAAAGAAAAAGAAAAACTTGCTAGTGTAAATTTTGATAAATACTTTGCCGCTATACCTGAGAAGGAGAAAAATTCTAAAAAAGTAGCCATTATATATGCGGTGGGCGATATTGTTTCTGGCAAGGGAGATGATAATACTATTGGTTCGCAAACTCTGAGTGAATTAATTAAAGAAGCAAGAGAAGATGAGGAGGTAAAAGCAGTGGTATTGCGTGTAAATAGTCCGGGCGGCTCTGCTTTAGCTTCCGATGTCATAGCCCAAGAAATTATATTAACCAAAAAGATAAAGCCGGTAGTAGCTTCTTTTGGAGACGTGGCCGCATCAGGAGGGTATTATATTTCTGCTTATTGTGATAAAATCTATGCTGAGCCCACTACTATTACAGGATCTATCGGCGTTTTTGGTCTAATGTTTAATACTCGACGT
>JANWXU010000193.1 GCA_025057395.1 Bacteroidia bacterium
CCTGAACCGTTTTTCCTCCATAATATCCCTTTCTTTCGTTAGCAATTACTGTTTGATAGATTCTGCCCGTGGTTACGTTATTTGCTTGAGAAGTTTGGATATTTAAAAAACGCTCATAGTGCCCTAAATCTAAGTCTGTTTCTGCGCCATCTTCTGTAACAAATACTTCTCCATGTTCATAAGGGTTTAGGGTACCAGGGTCTATATTAATGTAGGGATCAAATTTTTGTATTGTTACAGCATAGCCCCTTGCTTCCAACAGTACTGCCAAAGAAGCCGAAAGAATTCCTTTACCCAGTGAAGAAACCACGCCTCCAGTTACAAAAATGTACTTAGTACCTTGGGCCAATTTTTAAGAAATACCTTTTAGTTTATTCATCAAATATTCTTTCAAATAACTAGTGGAAATTCTTTCTTGCAACATGGTATCTCTATTGCGCACAGTAACTGTTGCATCAGTTACTGTTTCATTATCAATGGTAACGCAAAAAGGGGTTCCTCTTGCATCCTGCCTTCTATATCTTCTACCAATAGTATCTTTATCGTCAAATTCTGTGGGGATTTCATGTTTCACTTGCTTAGCTAGCTGCAAGGCAATATCTGGCAGGTTATCTCTTTTTACAAGGGGAAGAAAAGCTACTTTTATGGGAGCAAGCTGAGGATGAAGCCTTAAAACGGTTCGTATTTCAGTGCCTCCTGTTGCTGTAGGCGCCTCCTCTTCCATATAACCCTCGCAGAGATGTAAAAGTACTAAGCGGTCTAGACCTACAGAAGTTTCTATTACGTAAGGAATATAACTTTCTTGGGTTTCGGGGTCGAAATATTGCATTTTTTTGCCACTATAGGCTTGATGCTGGCGCAAGTCGAAGTCTGTACGAGAATGGATGCCTTCGACTTCTTTGAATCCGAAAGGAAATTCAAATTCAATATCTACCGCTGCATCTGCATAATGGGCTAGTTTATCGTGCGGTTTAAATCTTAGTCTATGGGTGGTAATCCCCAAGTTTCGGTGCCACTGCATTCTTTCGTTTTTCCAGAATTCAAACCATTCTTCTTGCGTGCCTGGTTTAATAAAAAACTGCATTTCCATTTGTTCGAATTCTCGCATTCGAAAGATGAATTGTCGTGCCACAATTTCATTTCGAAAAGCTTTGCCTACTTGGGCTATTCCGAAAGGAATCTTCAAACGACTAGTTTTGTAAACATTTAAAAAGTTCACAAATATTCCTTGGGCGGTTTCTGGACGTAAATACAACTCTGTTGCTTCTTCTGCAACAGAGCCTAGTTGCGTTTTAAACATCAAGTTAAATTGCCTTACTTCAGTCCAATTTCTAGTTCCTGAAATGGGGCATGCAATTTCGCACTCATCAATTAAATCTCGTAAGGCTTGCATATCATTATTATCTAGTGCGGTTTTTAACTTTTGGCGTACTTCATCAGCCTTTTTGGTAGCCCTATGGTTTTGCCAAAACAGCTGATATTCTGCGCTATCTTTGGGCCACCCCTCTTTTTGAGCTTTTTTGTCTGCTTCTTTAGTAGCTTTATTGTATTGTTTTTCGATGTATTCTTCAATGAGAGTATCTGCACGATAGCGCTTTTTAGAGTCTTTATTATCAATTAATGGATCATTAAAGGCATCTACATGGCCCGAAGCCTTCCATACTTGCGGGGCCATCAGAATAGCCGCATCAATTCCTACTATTGAATCATAGGCTAGGGTCATAGTATTCCACCAATGGTTTTCGATATTTCTTTTGAGTGCTACCCCTAGCGGCCCATAGTCGTATACTGCTCCTAGCCCATCGTAAATTTCACTCGATTGAAAAATAAAACCGTATTCTTTGGCGTGCGATATTACTTTTTGAAATACGTCTGTGTAATTCATACTTGCAAAATAAGTAAAAAGCGAAGCAAAGACTGAATTGTGTGTTCTAAACAATTTACACCCAAATAACTTAGAGTTTAACCTGCAATGTGAATAATGTTATTTCTAGTCAAAACTAGAATTACTTCATTATTACGCTACTACAAGTTGCTGCTAAAATATTAGTATTTTTGAACAAAAATCTATTCAAATCTGTTCTGCTTCAAAATTTATGTTTTTATAATGAATCTAATTAAAACACTTCTGTGGCGGTATGCTGCTAAAAGGATGAATGGTAATGCCATACCTGAAGAAAAACTAGAGCGTATACTAGAAGCTATTCGTCTTTCTGCCTCCTCGTTTGGTTTACAGCCCTACACTATTTTAGTAATACAAAATTTAGACCTAAGAAAAAAAATACAACCTGTTGCTTGGGATCAACCCCAAATAACAAGTTGTTCGCACTTATTAGTTTTTGCTGCTTGGAAAGAAGTTACAGAAGCGAAGATTTCAGAATATATATCCAATATTGCTCGAACCCGTAACCTTGATATAGCAGAGCTACAAGACTTTAAGAACATGATGATTGAGAGTATGCAAAAAATGCCTAAAGAAATGCATTTTCATTGGGCGGCAAGGCAAGCTTACATTGCACTAGGTACGGGTTTAATTGCGGCTGCTAGTGAAGAAGTAGATGCTACACCCATGGAGGGTTTTATTCCTGCTGAAGTCGACAAATTATTAAATTTAGAATCAAAAGGATTAGCAAGTGTGGCAATGCTTGCATTAGGGTATAGAGATGAAATGACAGATCCTTTAGCTAAAGCAGCAAAGGTAAGACGCCCTAAAGAAGAACTTTTTGTTTGGTACTAAACCACAAAATTTGCATTTTTTAGAAAAAAATGGCAAATTTGGGTATTAATCTAAGTTGGGGAATTAGCTCAGTTGGCTAGAGCGCTTGCATGGCATGCAAGAGGTCATCGGTTCGAATCCGATATTCTCCACTTTTATTTCGGTACGAGCTAAAGCGTACCGTTTTTTTTTATGTTTTCTTTTTTCCTCGACTAATAACTTATCAACAATTAACTTCAAGCGTTAAGAAATCACTCTGCGAAAAAAATATTTTTCTATTAAAATTGCTGCTAAAGCAATATGCCCTATGTTACAGTTTTTGCTACAAGTAGTAGAAGCAAGTGATACTACTCAAAATACCCAAGCCACTAAAGAAGTAGAAATTACATTATTCGATTTAATTTTAAAAGGGGGATGGGCAATGATACCTTTAGCACTGCTTCTGGGGCTAGGTATTTATATTTTTATAGAGCGTTATTTAATTATTAAGAAATCAGACCAGAGCCCTGAGCAGTTTATGAAGCAAGTACGGGAGTTAGTGCGTAGTGGAGATATCAAAAGAGCTGCTATGCTCTGCGATGCTACTGATTCTCCTTATGCTAGAATGATAGGAAAAGGAATTCGACGCTTAGGTTCTCCCCTGCCAGATATCATGGCTTCTATTGAAAATGAAGGAAAATTAGAAATTAATCGACTAGAAAAAAGCTTAGGCCTACTTGCTACCGTAGCGGGTGCTGCTCCTATGATTGGCTTTTTAGGTACAGTTACGGGCTTGATAGCTGCATTTATGAATATTTCTCAGTACGAGGGAAATGTAAATCCTTCTTTGCTTTCTGGAGGCATTTATGAAGCCATGATTACTACGGCTGCAGGTTTATTTGTAGGAATTCCTACTTATTTTGGCTATAACTATCTAACTATGAAAATAGCTAACTTAGTAGCAAAAATGGAAATCACTTCGACGGAATTTATTGATTTGTTGCAGGAGCCTATTGCTTAAAACTGAAATTTTTATGGCCCTTCGACCCAAAAACAGACCTACTACAGATTTTAGTTTAGCCTCAATATCTGATATTGTCTTTTTATTGCTAATATTTTTCATGCTTACTTCCTCCTTTGTACAACCGGGAGTAAAAGTGGACTTGCCCACTGGCAGCTCGCAAAAGCCTAGCAAGGGACAAGTTACAATCACTGTTACTAAAGAGCATGAATTTTACTGGAATAGTGAAAAAATTGAAAAAGAGCAAATTAAAAAGCGGCTTGAGCAAATGGTACAGAAAGACCCTAAAAATAGAGTAATCACCCTGAGAACAGATAAAGAGACCATTATGGAGGACGCCGCTTTTGTAATTAATGCTGTTGCTGAAATTGGAGGAGCAGTAGTTATTGCTACTAAAAGGAGATAACTTAAATTTCATGTATCGTATGAGGTTATGATAGATTTAGCACTTCAAGAAAAAGAAGCCCAGAAAAAGGGTATTCTTTATACCCTTTTAATACTCTTGCTATTATTCATAATTTCTCTTTTTTGGGTAGTAGTAACTAATACTATTCCTCCTAAAGAAGAGGAACAATATGAGGTAAAGGGGAGGTTGGACTTTGGTAATTTGCGTGAAGGAAGTGGAAATATTAATAATAAGCAAAAAGTTATGCAAGCAGAAACTCCTAAGAAGGCAGCAGCTACTCCCCAGAAGGCTCCGCGTACTCCTCAAACTA
>JANWXU010000194.1 GCA_025057395.1 Bacteroidia bacterium
AGAGCGGCTGCTTGTCCTATTTCAAGTTCTCCCTCTTCTAGATTTCCTTCAAACATGCCTAAACGCGCACGCCCTTTTCCTAATAAGTTTTTTAGTTCTTCCTCCGAAGCTCCTCTATCCTCTAAATATTTTACTTGCTCGTAAAACTTATTTTTTAGCAAGCGAACTGGTACTAATTTTTTTAAAGTTAGAATAGTATCTCCTTCTTGGCTAGCGACAATAGCTTCTTTAAATTTAGGATGACTGCTGGATTCATGAGTAGCAGCAAATAGAGTTCCTACTTGTACGCCATCAGCTCCTAGGGCAAGCGCTGCCAAAATACTTCCGCCTGTTGCAACTCCACCTGCAGCAATTAATGGAAAATCGGCTGGGATTGCTTTTCTTACTAGTGGAATAAGAGTGAAGGTAGTGGTTTCTTCTCTGCCATTATGACCACCTGCTTCAAAACCTTCACAACAGACGGCATCACAGCCGGCTTCAATAGCTTTGAGAGCATATTTTGCACCCGGTACCACATGTACTACTTTAATGCCCTGTGCTTTTAGATAGGGTGTCCATGTTTTGGGATTACCTGCTGAGGTGAAGACAATACCAACTTTTTCTTCTATTATGACCTCGATTTGCTTTTGAATATGAGTGTACAAAAGGGGAAGATTTACGCCAAAAGGCTTAGAAGTAGCAGCTTTACATTTTTGAATATGTTCTCGAAGTAGCTCAACAGTCATAGAGCCTGCGCCAATGAGTCCTAGGCCTCCTGCATTAGAAACAGCGGCTGCTAGGCGCCAGCCCGCATTCCAAACCATACCCCCCTGGACTATAGGATATTGAATATTAAAGAGTTGGGTGATGCGATTGTTAGAAAACATAATTATAGCTAGCTATGCATTAAAATCGATTTCAGTATTATCTCCGATATTGATAGCGTGTGAACGTCCAATTACAGAAGAGTCATTACCTATTATAGAATGGTTTAGAACGATTGAATCTAGGGTAGCGTAAGCCCCTAATATTGTATTTTGTAGAATACTGTTATAAATTTTTGCATTTTCGGCAATAGCAACATATGGACCTATGATAGAATTTTTGATTTCACAGCCCGGGGCAATACAGACAGGAGGAATAATAACAGTATTTTCAAACTGTGGAAGAGGGGTCATTCCCTTACGGGAGAGTAAAATTCGGTTAGTTTCTAAAAGCATATCTTTTTTGCCACAATCAAACCAATTAGTTACTTTATAGGCTTTCAAGCGAATTCCTTTTTGAGTCATTTTCATCAATACATCTGTTAGTTGGTATTCATTATGTGTTTTTTGCTTAGCTTCTATAATTTCTTGAGCAGCTGCTAGTAATTCTTGGGTTTCATTAATTTTGTACAATCCTACAAGGGCTAAGTTACTTTTAGGAATAGAGGGTTTTTCTACCAAATTGGTGATATAACCATTTTCGTCGGTAATAGCAACGCCAAATTTTCGAGGGTCTTCCACTGTTTGTACGGCTAAGACACTTTCTTTTTCTTCTAGGATATGGCTCCAATCTGCGTCGATAATAGTATCTCCTAGTAAGATAAGAGAGGGCGAATCTTGAAGGTGGGGCTTACAAAGCCAAATAGCATGGGCAGTTCCTAAACGCGGTTCCTGCTCTACAAACTGAGCCTCAAGTTGAGAAGAATAATTTTCTTCAACATATGTTTTGATTTTTTCGCCCATATATCCAATCACAAATATCATATTGCGTAGATTTACGGCTAAAAGAGTATCAATGATGTGCCCAAGAATGGGCTTACCAGCAACAGGGATTAAAGGCTTGGGCTGGGTATTGGTATGAGGCCTTAGTTTTTTACCGGCTCCCGCTACAAGGATAATAGCACGCATTTTATGTTTTATTTTCTCCTACTTTTTACCAAAGTGGCAAAATTCGTTATTTTATTGTTACAAATATTGCAGTGTTCAAATTACAGAAATTCTTATCAAAAGAGAAATATAGTAAAGGAAGAATTAAATTTCTTTCCAGAATGGAATAACTGCGGGGGGCAGAGTTTGGGTGAGGATGAACTCCGCAAGTGCCTTAGCTAAATAAGGGCCTAGTAATATTCCATGGCGGTAAAGACCATTGATAAAATATATGTTTTGATTTTTATACTTCCCAATGATAGGAGCATGGTTAATAGTGGCAGGCCGTAAGCCTGCCCACATTTCTAGGATAGGAAATTCATAGATGGTGGGTAATACGGCATAAGCTTTTTGAAGAATATCAAGTATTGCGCCTGCTGTAAGTTCGACCGAGTTACCTTTGTGTTCAGCTGTAGTGCCTAATATCCAGCGCTCAATTTTAGGCACAATATATCCATTACCTAGGCTTCTACTTCGAATACGAAAAGTATAAGCTAAGGGAAAATCGGATTGTATAGCTATCATTTGCCCCTTTACAGGGAAAATTTTTTCATTAAAGATTTTTTTATTTAGTTCGCTATAGCCAGTGGTAAATATGAGGTGATGAGCGTACAGGCTGTAAATCTGGTTATTAGAATTTTCAAAGTATATTTTATACTTTCTATTATTTTCTATTTCCCAACTAATTACTTTAGCTTTTAGTAAAAAATTAACCCCTTTACTTTGTAGATTTTCATAAAGTTTCTGTACGAAAAGGCGATTATCAATTTGAATATCTTGAGGCGCAAAAATACCTGCTAGAACCATAGTTCCTAGGTAGGGAAACTTATTTTTAAGGGCTTCTGCTGTATACCAATATACTTGGGCACCTAGTTTTTTTTGAAATTCAAAACTTCTTTTAAGATAATTCACATCTTCAGGAGTAAGGGCTACCTCGAAAGTGCCATCTAATGAAGCTCCGATATTATCAAAGTGCGGGAATATTTCTTGGTGGTATAATTTAAGTGCTTCTTGCCCTGCGTGATATAGCGGAAGTTCTTGAAATTCAATTTCGTGAATGGGAGCTAGCATTCCAGCTGCATGCCAACTTGCGCCTTTGCCTGGCAACTCTGCTGCTTCAAGAATAACAATTTCTCTATCCAAGTTTTTTAAAAAGAACGCAGTACTAAGGCCTGCTATACCCCCTCCTACGATGACAAATTCTACACTACTTTTCATATAATTTCTTATTTATTAATTAAGAGTACTTGTAATATGCTACCCAATAGCGGGGGGGAATGATATCATGTGTTGCCATTTCATAGTCATTGTATGAACAGGGTACTAAAATGAATTTATCTGAGTGATGGATATTGGGCACTTCTACCCACCATCTTTCTGTTAAGGGACTTTTATAAAAAACAATTTCTTTAATGGGGCCGTTCATTGGCACGCGATAGCGCTGTAAATTGCTTCTATCTGCTTTGGGAACGTCTTGTATTTTTTTTGCAAGCCCCTCTATGTAGTGCCAAATGATTAATGCACATAAATAAGCAGTTTGATTATGGAAATCTAGCGAGGGGTTAAGTTCAAAAATACCAAATATATTAGATTTTAGGGCCATGCCAGCATAGCGGGCAATTTGGCAAATTTCTTCAGTAGTAAAGCCTGTAGGGGCAGGACGGTAACTACCGGGGGCTTCTGACATTTTAAGCGCAGCTAAGTCTAGACTAATAAGGCTTGCTTGCCTTAAGTAGGGTTCGGCAAGCTTAATATTTTGGTGTAGCTCCCCTAGACGAAGCATTTCGTAATGTAGTGCTGAAAGGGCATTTTTTTCTAGTTCAGAAACAAAATAAGACTGAATTCCTAGTACAGTAAAGTGACTTAGATAATGGGGCTGGTGCAATATAATTTGATGATTACAAGAACGGTTAGTAAAAGCAATTTGCGAATCATAAATATCAGGCGAACTATCGATAGTTACATACTCTATTTCTTCTTCCATGGTTTCAAAGGCACAGTATAATGCATAGGTTAGGTCTTGGCTGCCTCCCAAGAATACTACCGGCTTGCTACTTCTTAAAAGAGGCGTTATAACTTTTTGAACTGCAAAAAAAGTATCTTCCAAGGTTATTCCTATTTTTATATTTCCTAAATCGGCGATTTTCACCGCACTGTCAGGAGCTACAAGAGTATAAAGATATTGCCTAATCAGATTAGGCGCATGGTATTCTACTTCTTCAATTTGGGCACCTCTATATTCATTGCACCCCACTAAAATAACATCAGCTTCTTGCCAATCCGGAATTTGTTCAAAATAAATGTCTGCTAGTTCAATAATTTCATGAGTACCTAAAATAAAATTTTCGTATGGAAGGGGCTCTAAAAAATGAATAATATCCATTTATTTTTAATGTATGCAAACTGTGTCAAATTTAAAGATTAGTGCAATAAGCAGGTAGACATTAAGTCCAAGAATGTGTCAAAAAGTTCTTTGGTTGGGGGCTGTTTTTAAGACAATTTTTCTGTTATAATGTTA
>JANWXU010000195.1 GCA_025057395.1 Bacteroidia bacterium
TAATATTACTACTCCCGTGCTAACTAATTCTACAAGTTTTTATTTAGAAGCTACTAGTATCCAAGGTTGCAAGAGTTCGCCTCGAACTCCGGTTTTTATAACTGTAAATCCTAAGCCAGCACCTCCTATTATACCTAATTTAGAATTATGTGCTACTACTGGTGGAGTAACTGCTACCTTTACTGCTACAGCGGCAGATGCACTTACAAACCAAATTTTACTATACAGCGACCCAGGCACTACTAATCTTTTGCAGGCGGATAATTCCGTACCCTATGAATTTACTCTAGGTGGAATTTTTACTTCGACTACCTACTACGCGGTAGCACAAAATACTAGTACAGGTTGCAACAGTAATCCTAAACAAGTTACCTTAAATATTTTACCCGCACCTAACCCTCCTAGTGCAAATGCAGTGACCCGCTGCGGCGCAGGTTCAGTAGTAATTACAGTTACCCCCAATAACATTCAAGGGGGGAATTTGATGCGCCTCTATACAGTACCTTTCGGTGGAACCCCAATTAGTACAGATTTATCTGCCCCTTATACTCTATCTGCTAATGTAGGGGTAGGTATCACTACTTTATACATCGAGGCGGTGCATGCTGCAACAGGTTGTACTCACTTGCCTAACAATGCTAATAATAGGGTACAGGTAATTGTTACTGCATTTGCCCCTCCTGCACCCCCTACTGTAACGCCCGATTCAGTAGCATTATGCGTAGGGCAATCTGCAACTTTTACTGTATCTATAGTTTCTCCTGGCAATCGTATACGCTTTTTTAACCAACTAAATGCCTCTGTGCCTGAGGAAATAATAGACTCATGGTCACATATTTTCACAATGTCTTCATTAAATGCAACGAGAGTGCGTTTTGTTGATGCTATAGATACTACCACAGGCTGTACTAGCCAAACAAGAACTCGCCTAAAAGCTCAGGTGTTGCCCAAGCCGGCTACGCCGGGGGGTATAGGAAATTTTGTTCGTTGTAGTCCTGGAAACGTTGATTTTAGCTTACCTAGCATCGCCGGGGCTACAGAATTTAGACTTTACACTACTCCGAACGCCTTACTTCCAATTGCTACTTACCCCGCAGGTATAAGTACGGCAACTATTTCTAATTTGAACGTATCGACTACTTATTTTTTAGCTAGTGCCAATCCTTATTGTGAGTCAAATAATAGGCTGCCCATAGCTATCACCATACATAATGGAGCAGATTTATCTTCGAGCGATATTTTGCCTATTCAGCCAATTTGTGGTTCAGGACAAAGGCCTATTATTCTTAATCCAAATGCACCTGCTCTATTGCAAAATTCAAATCCTAAATCTTTAAGGCTTTATACTACTTCTAGTGGTGGTAATTCTATTGTGGCACAAAATGCTGCACCGTGGCAATTACTTTCTCCTAATATCACCACTACTACGACATATTATGTAGAATTATTTGATTTTACTCTGGGGTGTGCTACTAGTAGGGTACCAGTTGTGATGAATGTGAATCCTTTGCCGGCAGCTCCGAGTTCTGCTACTTCAGCTGCGCGATGCGGACCGGGTATTTTAACAGTTTCTGCTTTACCAGGGTCAGGTGGAGATAATATTCGATGGTATCCTGCAGCTAGTGGAGGTTCTCCTCTTTTCACAGGCTTAAGTTTTAGCCAAGAGAATGCCAATCAGAACCAAACTGTATATGCTGCCTCTTACAATAGCATTACGGGTTGTGAAAGTGCTCAGCGCCTGAGTGTAGCTCTTACCATTCATCCTGTACCCTCTGTTAATGTACAAAATCTAAACGTTACTCGTTGTGGAGCAAGTACTGTTACCTTAACTGTAGCCCTAATAGGCGGAAATGAAGTTCGATGGTATAATGGAGCAATTACTACGCCTTCTTTAAATGACGTGCCTATAAGTATTACGCAGAATTCTTCGACGCATCAGTTTACTCTACCTAATATTTCAATTACCACTCAGGTCACTGCAGCTGCTGTAAACACAACTACAGGCTGTATAAGCCCAGGACGCACTTTTACAATTACTATTTTGCCACCTGTTGTTCCGCCTTCTTCTTCTAGTATTTCAGTCTGCCAAAACGAGAGAGTAGTAACTACGGTAAATTATCCTTTTCAGAGCAATTATATTTTGCGGCTCTATAACGCTCAAGCAGGAGGTACGCTGGTAAGCACTAGTAGTAGCAATCCTTATCAATTTAGTTTGAATGTTTCTTCTAGCACGACCTTTTGGTTAAGTGCTTTTGATACTCAAAATCTTTGTGAAAGTGAACGAAGCCCTTTAACTATTCAGTATATTCCAACTGCTAGTATATCAAATATTAGTGCTGTAAATTCAAATTTATGCGGACAGGGCATCCCTGCTTGGCAAGGCAGTTTGGAACCAGGGCTTGAATTAAGGCTTTATACTCAAGCTGTTGGAGGGCTTCCTATCAGTATTACTCAAGGAAATGCTGTTAATCTTGTAGCTCCTTTAGTTACAACTCATACTACCCTTTATCTTAGTGTTGCTAATTCCAGTGGAATATGTGAAAGTCCAAGGCGTAGTTTTGTTTTTCGGGTGAACCCGGTGTTGCCGAATATCAACAACGGGCAAGAAGTAATATTAGAGCGTTGTTCGGCAGGAAGTTTGAATTATACTTTTTCTTTACCTTCGCCGCAAGTTACAAATATTCGTATTTATGATGCTTCGCAGCAAGGCAATTTGATCCGAACGTTAGGTCCTCCTTATACTTTTAATACTGGGCCAGTAACTCAAAATACTACTTTTTACGCTGAAGCTTTTAATTCAAGCACAGGTTGTACTTCTTTAGTAAGGACACCTATTATTGCTCAAATCAATTCTTCCTTGTCACCTCCTGTAATTTTTAATTCGTCTTTAAGTCGATGCGGAGCAGGTAGAGTTACATTATCTATTTCTGTTAATGATAGTCTACGAACGGGTATTAAAATTTATACTACTGCTGTCTCTAATGCACCAATGCAAACTTTTACTAGAGCTACTTCGCAGCTCTCTATTTTTGTGAATGCTACTACCACATTCTATATAGCTAGTTTTTTTAATCATGATGCAAATTGTGAAAGTGAGCGTGTAGCTGTTTCGGTTACAGTATTTCCTCCTGCTCCTGTATTTTCTTTTCCTAGCCAACTTACTTATTGTGGTGATGGTGCATTAGTGGTACCAGTTAATTTGAGTAATCAGATAAGTAATGCTAAAGTGGCTTTATGGAGTAGTCCTACTGCTGCTTATCCTATTGCTGAGGATGCTGAGCCGCCCTTTGAGCTTTATGTAGGCTCTATTAACGCGGGCCAATATTGGTTTTCTTCGATAGGAGAAAATAATTGTGAGAGTCCTCGACAAGGCACTTGGATTCGTACTAGTTTTCGCCCTTCTTCAGTGAACTCGATAGCACCTATCACTCGATGTGGTAGTGGCAATATTATTATTAAGGCTGAAATGGGTACTATACCAGGCAATCAAATTTTAGTATATTCCCAAGTTAGGGGAGGAAGTCCATTGCTACAGCTCGCTCCCCCTTCTTTTGAAGCTTCAATTAATGTGGCTACGAGCACAACTTTTTATTTGGAAGCTGTAAGTGTTCCAGAGTGTCCTAGTCTTAATAGGACGCCTTTGGTAGTAAATGTAGTTCCTATAGAGTTAGCTAAAATAACGGGCTTACCCTCGGAAATTGGTCGGTGCGGAGAGGGAAGTATACAATTTACAGTTCATTCTGATTTAGGCCCAGGTAGCGTTTTATGGCTTTATACAACCGCAAGTGGTGGTTTACCAATAAGTGGTGCCAGAACCGCGCCTTATGTTTTGAATACTCCAGCGGTTACTAGTATAGCAACATATTATATTGGTGTTGCTAATAGCGAATACAACTGTGAAGGGGAAAGATTCCCTATTGTTGCTAGAGCTTACCCTGAGCCGCCTAGACCCTTAGCTCAAGAAATTTCTACTTGCATGGGTAGGATGCTTACTTTTACTGTTAAGCCTGAAAGTGAATCTTCTAGAAGTTCAATTTTATTGCTCAATATTTACCACTACCCTACTGAGCAGCAGCCCCAGGCTATAATAGGTTCCCCTTACTTTTATCAAACGCCACCTATTACTTCCCCAACTACTTACTGGGTAGCTTTTTCCTCGGGCAAAGGCTGTGAAAGTGAAAGGGTACCTATTGCTATCAATGTTAATACAGGCGGAAGTATTTCGAATTTTGAAGAGGAAGTAGTGAGTGCGGGTTGTGGTATAAA
>JANWXU010000196.1 GCA_025057395.1 Bacteroidia bacterium
TAGAAGTAATAGAGTACAAGCTGTTGCTATTGTTAATCCTAATCCTGATCCCCCTAATAGCCCTAATATAGAAAGATGCGGATCGGGTAATGCTACCTTTACTGCTCAAATGGGCTCCAATCCGGGTAATATTATCCATCTCTTTGATATGCCTGCCGGAGGTACTCCTATTGCCACAGCTAGTGCTGCACCTTATCTGCTTACTGCTCCCTCCGTTACTGCAACTACTACTTTTTATTTGCAAACCACTAATACAAGCAAAGGGTGCATAAGCAATCGAAAAGCTGTAAGTTTAATCATATTACCTAAGCCCCAGCCTCCAACTGGCTTTGCAGGCTCTCGCTGTGGAACAGGCCCAGTAACGTTTTCTCTAAATTTAGGTGGCGCAAGTAATATGGCGGCTCGTCTTTATACTTCGCCTTCAGCTATAAATTTTGTAGACGAAAAGGCTTCTCATCCCTATATTCTCACTTTTCCAGACTTATCTACCACCTCTACATTTTATGTATCTAGCTTTAATATTGCGCAAAATTGTGAAAGCGATCGTGTATCAATTGTTGCTGTATTAACTCCATTTCCAGACCCGCCTGTTGCTCATGGAAATGCTGCGCGCTGCGGTCCTGGTACTGTATCTTTAACCGCTGGCATGGGAACTATTCAAGGTGATGCTATTCGCTTTTTTAACTCTGCTACTGGAGGTCAGTTATTAGCCGCTATTTCTACTCCTTTTAATAATGACCCTAATAATAAACTTTATTCTTACCCTACGCCCCAATTAACCACTACTACTACTTTTTGGGCAGAAGTATTAAATACTATTCCTAATTGTACTAGCCTGCAGAGAACTCCTATTGTAGCAACAGTCAATCCTATTCCGGGCTTACCTTTAGTAGAAGAAGTAAAACGGTGTGGACCAGGTCCTGTAACTATTTCGGGAAATCACGGAACTCCTAGTCCACAAAATGGAGTGTTTCGCGTCTATTCTAGCCTAAGCGCCCCTCAACCTATTTATTTTTCTGCCGGTCCTCCTTATTCTGTGAGTATTCCCAATGTAAATACCAATTCTACTTTCTTTGTATCAATACTCGATCTGCAAACGGGCTGTGAAAGTGGAAGAGTTCCAGTTGATATTACTATCCATAGTTTTCCTGATCAGCCATCTGCTAATAATGTCGCTCGATGCGGAGAAGGAACAATTACTTTTACTGCAATTCAGGGAGCTTCTGCAGGAGATGAAGTAAGGCTATACGATTCTCCTACAAGTACTTCACCCCTAGTGGTTGTTAGTACTTCCCCCTTTCTTCTTCGGTCTAATATAACTAACAATGCCACATTCTATATTACAGCTTATAATAGTCAAACAGGGTGTGAAAGTCCGCGTAAAATGGTAGAAGCAAGAGTAAATCCATTCCCAGAACCCCCTACCCCTAATCAAAGTCAGAGGTGTGGACCAGGCTCTGTGGGTATCCCTGTGCTTCCTAATTTAAATAATGCTAGCCAGGTAAATATTTATGCAAGTGCTTCTGCTAATGTCCCCATAGCTACTCTAACAGGCATTCCCTATATGTTCACTACTTCTAATCTTATTCAAACTACTACCTTTTATGCAACAAGTGTAAATTCGTCAACAAACTGTGAAAGCATAGAAAGAGTACCCATTCTTGCAATTATTAATCCTATTCCTAGTGTACCAGAAATTGAAGATGTACAAAGATGCGGAGCAGGAAGCGTAACATTTACCATTAAAATGGGCAATGTGCCAGGTACTCAGGTTCGTATGTATACCGTCAATAGTTCAGTTTTACCTCCTGCCATTATTGATGATTCTTTCCCTTATGAAATCACAACCCAGGCAATTACTACAACAACTACCTTTTATTTCGATGTATATAATCAGTCTACCACTTGCGTTAGTTCTAGAAAAGAAGCAATAGCAAAAGTTATTCCCTTGCCTGGCGCTCCTAGCGTAACCAATACTTCTCGATGCGGCGAAGGAAGTGTAATTATCTTAGGAGAAATGGGATTTCCCCAGGGAACTACTTTGAGAATGTATGATGCTCCGTTCTTTGGTAATCTTATTTCTGCTGATAACCTAGCTCCCTTTGAACTTCCTACAGATTTATTAACTAATACTACTACTTATTACGTAGAGAGTTTTGATGCGCTAACAGGCTGTGCGGGTCCGCGGTCTCCAGTGGTAGTCACTATTTTGCCCTTACCTGGTGTACCGCCTTCACAAACACTAGAGCGCTGCGGGCCAGGTTCTTTTTCATTTAGTGCTACGCTAGGTAACCCGCCAGGTAACATGATTAGCCTTTATGATGCCCCTATAGGGGGAACTCCCCTCCTAACTACTACTGACCTGCCCTATTTGTTCAATACTCCTACTTTAACTTCCACTACAACCTATTACTTAGAAGTAACGAATACGCTTACTGGTTGTATAAGTAAGCAACGTAGCGCCATTCAGCTGGTTATTAATCCATTACCTTCACCACCAATCTCTGGTAGTTTTCGTCGTTGCCAAGCAGGTATTGCAACAGTAACTGCCCAAATGGGACTAGTAGCGGGTACAGAAATTCGGCTGTACTCCAACCCCATAGGGGGAAATCCCGTTAGCATAGATGCGATAGAACCCTACGAACTAAATACTCCTCCTGTAGCAAGTACTCGTACATTTTACTTGGAAGTGGCTAACACTTTTACAGGATGTGTAAGTGAGAGAACTCCTGCGGTAGTAACAGTCGTAGAAGCACCGGGAATGCCTATTGTTAGGGACGTTACACGATGTGGCCCTGGGGTAGTAAGCTTAACTGTAATAATGTCTCCGCCTCTAGGAGATATTATCAGAGCTTATGACGCACCGCAAAATGGTAACTTAATTGCAGCAGACTATTCCGAACCATTTATTTTTTCCACATCTATCACTGCTACTCAGACTTATTATATTGAAAGTTATAATATTCAAACGCAATGCGCAAGTCCTAGAGTACAAGCTTTTGCACTGGTAAAGCCTCTACCCGGAAAACCTATAGTAGAAAACGTTTATCGTTGTGGGCCAGGTGAGGTTACATTTACTGTTTCCATAGAATCTCCTGGGGGCACAGAAGTTCGACTCTATGCCTCATTGGGGGCTAATAATCTTATTGTATCTTCGGGTAATTTTCCTTTTACACTTACTTCCCCCTACATAAATACTACTACCAATTTCTTCTTTACAAGTTTTGACGAAGCTACTGGCTGCGAAAGCAATAAAATACAAGCTACTGCAGTTATCGAGAAAATACCCGCCATGCCGGGCGCTCCTAACATTACTGTGTGTGCTCTCCAAGGTTCTACCCACCCAGTAACTTTTTCCGTTGCTATCAATAATCCAAATGGTACTCTTCTTAACCTGTATACTCATCAAAATGCTACCCAGGCCGTAGCATTTACGGCTCAAGCTCCTTATCACTTAAGTATTGATGCTCCGGTTGGAACATTTTCTACCTATTTCTTAGAGGCAGTTTACACCAACACAGGTTGTGCAAGTAAAAGAGTTCCCGTAGTAGCTACCTTGAATCCTATACCATCTTTACCCCAAACTCAAAATATAACAATTTGTGGTAGTTCTATTGTCACTATCACAGCCCATTATAGTGGCAATGGTACTCCTGAAATCCGCCTATATACTGCTTCCATGGGTACTTTGCCTATTTCTTTCGATAAAGTACCTCCTTATGTAATAAACACCCCCTTATTAACACAAACCACTACGTTGTTTCTAGAGTCTTATTTTCACGAAACTAATTGTTCTAGTAATCGAGTACCTGTAATTGTAACTGTCAATCCGGTTCCTAACTTACCCTTAGCTAACAACGACGGACCCAAGTGTAAGGGAGAAATATTTAGGCTTTTTGTTACTAGCCCACTAAATAATCTTAGTTATCATTGGCAGGGACCTAATGATTTTAGTGCCACCGGCTCTCAAGTCTCTATTCCTATTCCAGAAACAGGGGTTTATAGCGTAGTTGCAGTAACCCCAGAGGGTTGTAGTTCAGCAGCTGCTTCTACTCTAGTAGAAGTGAACCCATTACCTGCAGAGCCAGTACTTGGTTATTACGATGAGTTTGGAGCCCAGCAACACTTTTTATGTGAAGGTAGAGAGCTTAATTTAATGGTTATAAATTATCCCCAATACCCTAGGGGTACTACCTTCTTATGGGAAGGTCCTAATAATTTTAGTAGTTATCCACATCCTTTTCC
>JANWXU010000197.1 GCA_025057395.1 Bacteroidia bacterium
CTTTATGGTAACTTATGAAGTTGCTACTACTCTTTTAACTATCACTAGCGCAGGCTCTTCCTGTGGCAGTGCGGGTACTTTTACTATCAGCGGCACTTACGCTGGAACGCCTCCTGCAAACATTGAGCTTAGCGATAATGCTAGCTTTTTAGGAAGTGTACTAAATAAAGTACCAACTATTTCAGGTAGCAATTTCAGTGTAAGTATTAATAATGCAAGTGATATAGGTACTGGAGCTACGCAGCTGAATTTAGTGAACGGTCTGAATACGGTGTATATACGCGGTTTATACAATTCTAATCAGTGTACTACGGCGGCTATTAGTACTGCTATAAATCGAGTAGCCGCACCTACAGTGTTGAATCCGCCTACTAATACTATTCATTGTGGCGCAATAAGTACGGCAAGTCCTATTCAACTAACTGGAACTTTAAGCGGAACCCCCCCTACTGTAATTCAAGTAAGTACAGATATTAATTTTACTAATGGATTAAATACAGGAGTACTTGATATTACTCCGCTAGTTTCGGGTACTAATTATACAATAAGTATAACGGGCAATATTGGAAACTTAGCTGGTCAATTGAACTTAGTGGCGGGTAATAATACAGTTTATTTACGAGGTATTGCTCTAGGTTGTACCTCGAGTGTAGTTTCGGTTACTATCACTTATCAACCAGTAGCTACTGTGCTAACGGTATCTAACACACAAAACTCTTGCGGCGGTAGTAGTAGTTTTACAATTAGTGGTACTTTTAGTGGTCCTGCACCTACTTCCATTGATTTAAGCAATAATGCTAGTTTCCCTAGCGGTGGATTTATCACCCCTACCTTAACTATTTCAGGTACTAATTTTACCCTTACAGTTTCTGAAACTGCCTTTGGTAATTTGCCAGGTATGACTAATGGAAATATTACCGTTTATTTACGCGGCATTTATAATGGTACTAGTTGTACTACGGCGATTGCTAATACGGTAGTGGTACGGGGTGCGAGCCCGGGCACTTTGTCGGTTTCACCACCAGGAGTTACACTTTGCACTACTCCTATTACAGATGCAAATCCGCTAATTATAAATGGTGGCACGTATAATAATTTTGGTACAGCTTTTCCAACTGCTTACCAAGTGGATGAGGATCCAGGATTTTTAACCTCTCTTATTATTACCGCTACTGCACCGCCTGCGGCTAATCGTTTCACTCAAACAAATTTGCCTGGTAGTGGTACTTTTAGTTTACGTATTGGCAACCCTGGCTCTCAATTAGTAATAGATACTACAGGTAATGTTAGTACTACAGTTTACATTCGAGCTTTGGTAAATGGCTGTCCTTCTGCTTCTACAGCGATTACAGTACAGAAGTTCAATGTAAATCCCCTTTCTCAAAATTTACCGGGTGTGCAGGATATTACTGCGTGTGCACCATCGTCTATTACATTTAGTTTTGTATTTGCGTCTACGCCACCTTTAGGCACTAAAGTTCGGCTTTATAATAGCGCTAATTCTACTCTCCCTATTTTTGAATCAGCGCAATACACAGGAACGCCACCTAATCTTTTAACCGTAAGCATTCCTAATTTAACCACTACTACTACTTACTATTGGGAAATAGTAAGCAGTAATGCAATTTGTAATAGCTTTGTTGCGCCTACTCCTAGGGGGCAAGTAAAGGGAATTATTTCGAGCACAACTACGCAGCAACTCAATGTAGAGGATCTAGTAGAGTGCATTAATGGGAATGCTCTTCCTGCTACAGTTACTTTTACTGCTACTCCTGGCAATCCAATGCCCACTACTTTTGAATATTCTAATAGTCCCAATGGACCCTGGAGTAATATCAATCACCAGCAAAGTGGTAATACCGTGCTACTACCCATTTCAGCGAGTACGATTACGAATTTAGCAGTAGGCAACCCTGAAGGAATAACTCGAAGTGTATATTTTCGAGCTTATAATGCGTTGGGCTGTACTACTAGCGTGCAGCAAGCAAAGGTTACTTTGCATCGTACTAATTTAGCCCCAGGTATTAGCTATAATTCTCCCGTAACTCGTTGTAGTGGCGGATCTATTACTTTTACTGCTATTTCTGCAATAAACAGTGAATTCAATGCTGTTCGTATTTTTACAGTATTTAATGGAGGTACTCCTATTCTTACTCAAACTACACCGCCGTATTGGATTACTGTTAGTAACTTAACTACAAGTACTACTTATTATTATGAAGCTTACCATACTACCACAGGCTGTAGTAGTGCTCGTGCTAATCCTCCATTGGTAGCGATTATTGGTGAGGTAGTACCCGCACCCAGTATACCTAATGCAAGTTTTTGTGGAGATAATGCTAGCCTTACCCTTACAGCTACCATTACCACTATAGCTCCCGCAGGCTCCTATAAATTATTCGTTTATACGTCTCAAAATGCTACTATGCCGGTTGATTCAGCTAATTTTGGTAGCTGGGCACAGGGGCAACGCATAGCTATATTCACTTTAAGTAACTTGTTCAATACTACCACTTACTTTGCCGAAGCAGTGCGTATAGATATTAACCCTGTTTGTAAGAGTAATCGAGTATCTTTTGTAGTTTCACGTCAATTACTTAGTGGTTTACAACAAATTCCAAAATTAGAAATTTGTGAGGCGGGCGGTGGAGCAGCTACTCCATTTACTATTTCTTTCAATGCTAATTTAGGACAGAATACTAAGGTTCGCTTATTTACCCAGCCTAATGCTTCTGTTCCTATTGCAGAAAGTGTGGGCTCTAATAACTATAGTTTTTCTGTAAGCCATACCTTCATATTTAATCCTGGAGATTTTAGCACTACTATTACCTACTACGTAGATGCTGTAAATCTTGCTAATAACTGTACTACGCCAATAGCCGAGCGTAGGGCAATAGAGGTAATTGCTTATCGTAGACCTACAGGTAGTAGTTTGGGAACCCCATTGCTGTTACCGGAGTCAGCAGTTTGTGGGAGTGGTAATCTTATCATTTTAGTACCTGATAATGGTACTTCTTTACGCTCGGGAGTGCGTTTATACAATGCACCCAGTGGTGGTAATGCAGTTGCTACAGCCAATGCTCCCTCTAATGGTAATTTCATTTTGAATACTAACCAGGCAATTACATCTTCTCGTATTTATTACGTCGCAGAGTTTGATAAATTTAGCGGCTGCGAGCAAGCTACGCGTATTCCTGTAGCAGTTAATGTAGAAAATACACCAAGGCCACCTACCAGTAGTAATGTACAAGTTTGCGATAATGGAAGTGGGAATACCATAACTTTTACGGTAAGTAATGTTGTACCAGGAGGTGCAGTACGCCTATATTCACGAGCTACACCTTCAGCAGGAGAAGCAGTACTAGACCAAAAGAATTTACCACCCTATGAGCTTACTGCTCTAAATGTAACACAAACTACTACGTTTTATGTAACTACCGCAATTCAAACAGGTTCTAACCCTGCTACTTTCTGCGAAAGCCAACGTGTTCCTGTAGTAGCTACTATTCGACAGCGTCCATCAGTACCTGCTTTAGAAGCTCCGGCACAGCGCTGTGGAGCAGGAATTATTGAATTTAGGGTTGCAAGTAATACTGTTCCGGCAGGAAACGAGGTACGTTTATATTCTTTTAGTAGTGTATTGCCCGGGCCTAATGGTCCGTTGGGTACACCGCTAAGTACAGATAATTCTGCGCCTTTTGTATTAAGCAGTATCAATCCTATCTCGGTAGTAACTACTTTTCATATTGCCAATTATCATCCTGCATCAGGCTGTGAAAGTGAGCGTGTGGAGGTTGTAGGGTTTGTTAATCCTGCTCCGGCAGCTCCTGAAGCAAATAATGTTTCAATTTGCGGTGCGGGGCGAGCTATGATTACCGTCAATATTGGTACTACCTTCAATAATTCCAATTTGGGAGGTATTTCTTTGCGCTTATATACTGTTCCTTTTGGAGGCATACCCGCAGTGACAAATAATATAGTTTTCAGTAATGAGGTACTGATAGAGACGCCTGTGGTTACTACTAACACTACTTTTTACTTAGCTACTCATGATAATAATGTGTATAACAATTCAGGTGTCGGAGCCAATTGTGAAAGTCCTAGGAAAATGGTGGTAGTAAACGTGATTCAACGCCCTGAATTAGCTAGAAACATAGATGTGCAGCGCTGTGGCTCAGGCCTTGTGACAATTACTCCTAGTATCCTGGGGCAGGGCGTAACGGAAGTAAGGCTGTGGAATA
>JANWXU010000198.1 GCA_025057395.1 Bacteroidia bacterium
CAAGGCAGTAATTTGATAGCTAGTTCTGTAGTTCCACCATTTACCTTAACCTTTAACGCAACCTTTAGTCAAACATATTACTTAGAGCTTATCAATTCAAATAATGTTTTGGGCTGTACAACCTCGGTTCGTACTCCTGTAGCTGTTACTGTACATCCTATTCCTGTTCCACCAATTATAAATAATAATAATTTGATTACTAATTGCGGGCCAGGAAGAATTTCTATTATAGCTACTAATTTTAATGGGGGTGCTAAAGGAATTAGATTATATACAGTTGCTACAGGAGGAAATCCTATCGCTGAAGATATAAGAGCAGAATCTCCTAACATTGTAGGGGTAAATGTTCAGACAAACACACAATTCTATATCAGTGCTTTTGATCCTACTAGTGGTTGTGAAAGTTCTACACGAGAAAGAGTATTTGTATTCATTAACGGAAGTCGTAGACCGTCTCCTCCTATCGTTTCTAATCTTATAGGAGGGGTAATGTGTATTGGCTTGGGCAATACAGTAGCTATTCAGGCACAAATGGGCTCAATTGCTGGCTCTGAAATGCGTCTGTATACTCAGGAGGCTGGAGGAACCCCTATAGCTGTAGCAGTTTCTTCGCCTTATCATTTTGTGCTTACGCCCTCGCAAAGCATGACTTATTTCTTATCTGCTGCAGACTTAAATACCAGCTGTGAGTCTGAAAGGGTACCAGTTCCAGTTATCTTAGGTACACGCTTATTTGCGCCCACTACTAATGTTGCTACTCTTAGTCGTTGTGACGTTGGGGAAGTAACTTTTACTTTAAGTTCTACTTTTGGCGCACTAGGAAATTTTGTAAGGCTTTATACTCAAGCAGTAGGTGGTACTCCAGTAGGCAGTTATAGTGCAACACCTACAGTAACAGGTGCTAGCTACACCGTTGTAACGCCTAGCGTTACGACCAATACTACTTTCTTTGCTTCTACCTATGATAGTAACACAGGCTGTGAAAGTGCCGATCGTACACGCTTAAATGTAATTGTTCATCCTAAGCCAAGTACTCCGGCTTCTCAAAATGTAGGACGCTGCAGTATAGGAGAGGTGATATTTACGGTACAAATGGGAGCAATACCAGGTAACCAAATTCGTTTGTATGCTTCCGCAACGAGTTCTATTCCAGTTTCAACAAATATTACGGATGATCCTTATACTGTAAGTACAGGCAATCTAGGTTTGGGTTCTACTACTTTCTATTTGAGTGCTTATAATACGGTTACGCAATGTGAATCTAATCGATTGGCGGTGGTGGCTGTGGTGAGCAATGGCGTTGTTCCGCCGCAAAGCATAGTAAGTAGGCAAGTAGGCTGCTCTTTGGGTAGTGTCACTTTTACGGTAACTTTAGGCAATGCTACCGCTAGCTTATTAAGTGGTAATGGAGTACGTTTATATACCGTGCCTACGGGTGGTACTCCTGTTGCTACTGATGTTGAGGGCCCTTATACCCTTACTACCCCGCCTATAGGCTTTACGAAAGTATTTTACATTGCGGCTTTTGATAGAGCGAGTGGTTGTGAAAGTGAACGTATTCCTGCAACAGCTACTATACTTTCTACTGTGCCTAGTACGCCTAGTGCGAGTGCAGATGCTATTTGTTCTGCCTCAGCAACGAGTGTTCAAATTTCGGTGACGCAGGGAGATATTATCGGGAATGAGGTGCGGCTATATACTCGGGCTTTGGGAGGTACGCCGGTAGCTACTACTTCTACTGAGCCTTATATCTTAATTACGCCTAGCCTCACACAAACCACTACCTTTTTTGTAGCAGCGGGTGCTGGAAATTGTGAAAGTATTCGCAGGCAGATAGTAGTGACTGTTAATCCTTTCCCAACGGCGCCTATAGCTACTGCAACTACTTCTTGCGATGGTAGTGTGATTACAATTTCTGCGTCTCTAACAAACACCGTTGTGGGGGCTGAAATTCGAGTGTATAGTGGAATGAATGATATTGCGCCCATTGCGGTAATAACTAGAGCTCCTTATGAAGTAACGGTACCCAATACAGGAGCTACTACTTACTACGTGGCTAGTGCTGTGGCAGGGAATTGTGAGTCGCCGCGTAGGGCAGTGGTCGTGAACCGGGGCTCGGCTATTTCTGTTACGGCTAATGCTACGCCAACCACTTGTCGCTCTCTTGCTAGTGTAAATGCATTTGCTACAGGTGCAGGTCCTTTTCAATTTAGGCTATATAATGTTGCTACAGGGTCTTTGGTAATGATGAATACTACAGGAGTATTTAGTGCAGTAGAGCCGGGCCGATATTACGTAGAGGCAAATAATACTGCGGGCTGTAGAGGAAGGACAGTAGACTTTGAAATCCAAGGACCTGAAGCACCGCGAAATATAACTGTAAGTAATATTACTCAGAGTACAGCTGTTGTAAGTTGGGCATCGGATAATACCGATATTATTGATTTTGAGATTCGTTATCGTTTAGAAGGGAATAATAATTATGAGCGTATACTTCGTGTTTCGGCAAGTACTACTTCGCTAACCCTCACAAATTTACAGCCAGGTACAAATTATGAAGTGGAAGTACGTGGCATTTGTAATACAGGTAGACAAACCGAATGGGGAAGTACTACTTTTAGTACCACGCGCAGTGGCGGTGAGGGTATATGTGTAACGCCTACGAATATTCGAGTTATTGCTACTTCGCCAAATACGGCTACTGTAAGCTGGACTCCTAATTTGGCAGGAGCATTTTGCTATATTGTAAGCTATGGGCCCGCCGGTACTCGCCCAGATAATTGGGCTCAATTTTTGGTAACTCATCCTATGAGTACCCTGAATATTACTAACTTGGTAGCGGGGGTAAATTATGCAGTACAAATTCGTACTAACTGCTCAGATTGTAGCTTGCGCAGCGGCTTTATTACGGAGCCTTCTGCACCTGTAACTTTTAGTACTACTGCAAAAGTTGCAGAGGACCTCGCTTCTAGTCAGTACCTACAAGTTTATCCTAATCCTAATAAGGGGCATTTTGCTATTGTATTTAATGTTCAGGAGAGCGCAAATGTACAGATTAGTATTATGGATCTTACAGGGCGTAAAATCTATGAACGTTATTTTGATGCAGTAATGGGGGAAAATGAAATTCCCTTGAGCTTAGAAGACGCTCCTAAAGGAATTTATTTAGTACAGTTCCGTCAAGGAGCTAGCACGGCATTCACTAAAGTAACTATAAATTAATATTTTGCATTTCTTGCTACAAAAGCCGTCCTTAAAGGGCGGCTTTTTGTTTTATTAATGTAAATTAAAGTAAACTAGTTGTAGCATTGCAGAATTATAATTATTAAGTAACTTTGGCAAGTATTATATAAGTATAGTAAATGCGTGTATTGATACTTGGCGGTGGCGCTCGAGAGCATGCGCTATGCTGGAAAATCGCACAATCTGAATTTTGTGAGAAAGTTTACATAGCCCCTGGTAATGGTGGTACTACACAATACAATGTTGCTCTAGATATTAAAAATTTTGAAGAGATATATAAGTTTTGCGTGCAGGAAAAGATTAATGTTATTGTACCAGGGGGAGAAGCCCTAATTGTGCAGGGAATTGCTGATTTTTTTGAAAGCAAAGATATTTATGTTTTTGCACCAAACTCTGGGGCAGCACAAATAGAGGGAAGTAAGCTTTTTGCTAAGCAATTTATGAAAAATCATAATATTCCCACTGCCTTATATAGCAGTTTTAATAAAGAGAATATAGACCAAGCTTTTGAATATATTGAGCAGCACCCTTTGCCTATTGTACTAAAAGCCGATGGACTTGCCGCAGGAAAAGGGGTTTTTATAACTCAAAATAGAAATGAAGCTAAGAATATTATAAAGCAACTAATTTTAGATGAAACGCTAGGGAAGGCAGGACAAAATGTGATTGTAGAAGAGTACTTAGTGGGGGTTGAAATGTCGGTATTTATTATTACTGATGGCAAAAATTGGTTCTTCCTTCCTACTGCCAAAGACTACAAGCGTATAGGAGAATATGATAGAGGCAAAAATACAGGAGGAATGGGCGCAGTGGCTCCTATACCCACAGCACAACCTAGTTTTTTGAAGCAAGTAGAAGAAAGAATATTAATACCTACCTTAAAGGGTTTGCAAGAAATGAATTGCCCTTATAAGGGCGTCTTGTATTTGGGATTGATTAATGCTAATGGTCAGCCTTACGTATTGGAGTACAATGTTCGGTTTGGAGATCCTGAAGC
>JANWXU010000199.1 GCA_025057395.1 Bacteroidia bacterium
CGCCATGACCCCCATCTTCCCCCCTAGCACCATCTCCCGAAAAGAAAAACCCATCTCTATAATCCCCTGTTCTACCATTTGCACCATCTTGGCCAGCACGCCCATCACTTCCATTTAATCCGTCATTACCAAAGTAACGAGGATCATCAGAAAGACAGCTTAAAGACACATCCCCCAATAAAGCAACAATCGAAGCTATCTCTGCTAAATCAACTATACAGTCATATCCATAACGCGTAGGGTCAATAAAGTCCACTCCAGTAGGGGCTGGGCCCCCTAAACCATCTAAGGGAGAAATATTGCCATTACCATTCCCTCCATTTTGCGGGCGCATACCCTGCACTACTGGGGGACACTGATCATAAGGCGGCAAATTACCTACCACCAATTTTCCCTCTCCCCTTGTTCCGCCATTTCCTCCTCTTCCCCCAGCCTGGCTACCAGCTGACCAACTATTACCTCCCTCTCCTCCAAAATAATTATATTCGCTATTAGAGTCATTTCCATCACATTGCCTACACCCTTTTCCTCCTTTCTTTCCATTTGCCCCTCTTCTACCGTTGGCACCAGGTCTTGCCCATGCGCCGTCTGTAGCATTTCCTGCTCTTACTACACAACGAGTAATCGAATAATTTTGACAATTATTTACATAAATTCCGTAAGTACTTACTCCAAAACCATTGATATTGGTATCAGCATCTGCTACCTGAATGTGTAAATCATTTAGTGAAAATCCACTAATATTGATAGCTTCTATTGCCACTAAGCGTGCAGGATTCTGCTGAGTATTTTGATTAGTACGAATAATACGTGTTATGCTTCGAGAATTTTTTTGCCAGTTTGCATCATACCCTCCCTCTAAAAAAATATTATTTACTAAGCGCAAAGGCTTAGAAATAAAATATTCACCCGCTGCTAAATGTACACGATTATTAGGTGGAATAGGAGAAGAAGTATGAAAATAATCAAAAAGGGCTTGCAAATTAGCGGGTGTATTTTTACTGCGCCCATCTCCATTACCATTAGGAGAAACATACCAAATACCCGTACAAGCATCTTGTGCTTGAAGTGGAAGTAGAGAAGATATAAAAAGAAAGAAAACTAAACTCCGCAATACATAATAATATCCGAACGACGGCAAGGAAAAAAATAAAATATTTACGATTCTCACAGTTTTTACTGCTTTATTTGCTTAAAATTTCGAATTAAGCAAATATAACAAAGATAAACTAAATGTTTAGTAACATGATTACTAAATTAATGTTGTGAAACCTCAGTCTAATATTTAGTATTACAAGTTTAGCTTTTTATAAATAGAAGAGCTACCTTTTAGTCAATAAGTAAAAGGTAGCTCTTTGTAAAGTTCGGCCCCTCGACTCCAATACTTTTTATTTCAACACAGTAATCGAGCCTGTTTTGCGAATCTTTTGATTGCGAAGTGTCTCAGCTTGTACTATATAAAAATAAGTGCCTGTAGCCAAATTGCTACCACCCATCGTTTTCCCATTCCACTGATCGTTAATATTTTGAGTTTCCCATATCAAACGCCCCCATTGGTCGTAGATATGCATTCTAAAATTAATGATCCCCACACCGCTAATTACTAAGTAGTCATTTATTCCGTCTCCATTGGGGGTAATCACATTCGGAATTTGCAAATAGTCTCTTTCAGGAACACGAACAGTAACAGTAGTACTTTCCTTACAACCCTCCTTGGTAGTTAAAGTCAACGTAACCTTGTAAGTTCCAGGGCGTTCATAAATGTGTTTAGGATTAGACTCAGTAGAAGTAAAACCATCCCCAAATTCCCAACGAATAGCAAGCTCCCTTGAATTTATGCTAGCAGGCGATACACTAAAAGAAAAATAAACAGGCTTATCACTATCAACTGTATCGATAACATAAGTAATAGTAGGCTGGGGCTTAGGCCACACTGTAATTTCAACAGGCTGCTGTAAGCGTTGTTCAATACCACATCTTCTATTGTAAGCTACTACGGAATACTTACCCCCTTTCTTAACCACCAATTGATTGGTTTTTCCTTCTGCTATCTTTGTACCATCTAATAGCCAGTCATAAAACATATGATTAGGCCCTACTTCTAGAATAGCCGAGTCTCCCTCACAAAACTGTGCGCTGCCCTCCTTTATCGTAAGCTTTACAGGAATATCTCGTGGCGAGGTTATCAATAGAAATTCTTCGGTTTTCACAATACAAGGCGGCGTGACAGATTTATCAGTAATTACTACATATACCGCCTGATCGTTAGCTTGCACCGTTATTGAGGAGGTAGTTTGATTATTAATAGACCAAAGGTAAGTATAATTAGGATTAGACTCAGCGCTTAAGGTTACTGTTTCCCCCTTGCAAAAGGGACTTTCTAAATTGGCCTCTATAGTAGGTCTTGGTCCTGTAGCTTTAATTTCTTTTTCTGCCGTACCCTTACAGCCGAGTTCATCATATCCCGTCACTCGATAAATGGTAGTAATTTTGGGCTTCACTATTAAAGGATTATCTTTACGGCTTGCCTCAGGAATATCAGCAGAGGGAGCCCACTCATACATTACTCCACCGCTAGCCGTTAGCGTCACTGCGTTTCCACGACATACAGATTCGACATCACTTGTAATTTTTATTTCGGGAGCGGGATTAAGCTCCACCTCAAAAGTGTCTATCCTTTCGGTATTATCTGGAAAAGTGATTTTACAATAATAAGTGCCTGCAGCCCTCACATTAATGCCAGCATAATTAGACTGGATAGCAAACGGTGCACCCTCGGGTTTCCATTGATAATTTTTGCCACCTGGCCTTGCAAATAGCCATACATTATCATTCAAACAGCTTTGTAATTTGAAGTTTTGACAGCGCAAATTAGAGAAACGATACAATTGCTGCACTTCTCCAAAACTTAAAGCCTTATCAAAGATGAATATGTCATCTAGTGCTCCCTTTAGATAAATAGGCTGCGCAGATATATCCCGGCCTATTTCTAAAGGAAAATTATCCGGCGTCAAATTACCCACCCCTGCTTTAGAACCAATAAAATTATTATTTACATAAAACTGCACTTGATTGCTTCTATACACCACGGCAAAAAAATACCACTGATTCAGGGCAAAATTATAATCTGCTGTTAGTATGCTTCGTCCTGTATAAAACTTAATTCTATTAGCTGCTACCGTTACCCCATATTGATTTAATCCTGCACGATTCAATATGGGAGCTTCACCATTAGAAGCCCATGCTTCTATATAAAACCATCCTGTAATACTCAAAGCACTTGTAGGACTTCGTAAACTTGAAGAATTAGGAACCGTTATGTAGGCATTTGTACCATTAAACGCAATAGCGCCGCTATTATTATTAAATCGGTCTTTGCGATAAGTAACTTCTCCTTGTGCCTTGCCATGATTCTGATTACCACTCCAATCTTCTGTGGTCTGACAAAAAGGATAGTATGCAACCGTATTTTGGGCGCAAATAAAACCTCGGGTTCCTAACCCAAAGTATCCTAATAGCGTTAAAGTTAGGAGCAATGTTTTTGAAAAGCTAGAAATATTATTCACAGCTTTATATATATCCAATTTTTTTCTAACTGCTTGCATAGCATATGCCAAACTTTTGCAAAATTTGTAAATGCTAAAGAAAAAATAAGCTTCGTTTTCTTGAATGGGTAAAAATAACACCTTAATTGCCAAGGCTGAAGCAAGTTTATTTTTTCTTCAAAAATACAATTCACTTATACAAAATAAATTTTTTTTCTTTAAAAAAAGAGACAATTCATGCCCCTTTAGCTTGTATTGACTCAAAAAATAAAGATATAAGAAAAAATTTTAGAATAGATAAATAACTACTAAATTAGGAAAATTTTGGCTTAAAATGAAAATTGCACTCCTGCTGTGGGCATAATTGGCAGCTGATTGGTTCTTGTTCCCCGAAAGCGATCAAAATAAAAAATATTTTGACGATTGTATAAATTGATAAAATTTAAGCTTGCTTCCAAAATGCTTTTCTTACCTATTAAAAATCGAGCCTTTATAGAAATATCTAGTCGATGGAAGGTGGGCAATCGCCCCGCATTGTAATTACTACTCAAGATTAATTGCAACATACCCTCCTGATACAAATAATCAGTCTGCGTTCCTTCCCTCGAAAAATCAATTTTTTCAAAGAAGCCTGCCGTCTGTGTAAAAGGAAAACCTGAGCCAAAAG
>JANWXU010000019.1 GCA_025057395.1 Bacteroidia bacterium
CCATACCACTACAAAAAGTAGGATGCTGCGATTTCAGTATTATAGCCTTTATTTCTTCTTTACTTTCCAAACTGCGGAAACACTGCTTAAGTTCATCTACAAAAACAAAATTTAGTGCATTTCTTTGCTCGCTCCGCATGAAAGTAACATGAGCAACACTGTCTACCCAGCTAACACTGATATTCTGATACATAAGTCTATTACAAAAAGTTTAGAAAATTAATTAGCTCATAAGCGATAGCGCAAAATAAGAGATAAGATTAAAATTGCCAACCATCCGCTTACTGCCGTTTCAAAAGAAATAGCTATCCCTTCTATTTGTGAATACGGTAATTTGGAAATATATACCACCACTTCATTCATCAAGTAAATCAAATAGCCACAAAGCTCAGCACTTAAGACATTTAAGACTGGAATGAAACATACTAAAATAAAAATAAAACCACTGATTAAAATGAAAAAAGATAAAGGATTTAAAACAAAATTAGCTATTAGGAAATAAGTAGGAAAAGTACCAAAAAAGTATAAAATAATAGGTAAAGTAAATAACTGAGCAGAAAGCGTAACGCTGATGATATCTCTTATGGTCCTTAACCAAACCGCAGAAACTTTAATCCAACGTTCGAAAATAGGTTGCCAAAGAACAATACCTAGTACTGCTGCATAAGAAAGCAAAAAGCCTGCTTCTTGTACTAAAGTCGGTTCTATAGCAAGTTGTAAAATAATGCAAAAAGCTATAGCATTTATGATAGAACTACTGCGAAAAAAAATAGTACTTAGAACTAGCATACTACCCATGTATGCAGCTCTTACCACTGAAGCAGACCACCCCGTCAACCATGCATAAATAAGTAAGAAGGGCACAAATAGGATAGAAAAGTACCGTAAAGCAGGATGTTGTTTTAGAATAGGAGAAAATAATATTTGTAGCAAAAGCAGCAACATGCTTATATGAGCCCCAGAAAGAGCTAAAATATGCGCTACCCCACTTATTGTATAAGCACTCTTCAAATCATAGGGTATTTCTGTTTTAATTCCTAGTAAAAAAGCTTTGGCTATTGCACGGCTGGATGGATCGGTAAAGTTAAAATCCATTTCGGCTAGCCACCGCCTTTTTAGAACTTGTAATTCCTGGTAAAGCCAATTTTTGGGCGTAGGAACCCAGTATAGCTTATAAGTTTTTATCTGCACCCAAACCTGCTGCTGCTCTAAATATTTTCGATAACCTGGATTCTTTAAAGAATCAATACGCATTAAATTCCCTTTTAACCAAATTCTTTCACCCGATTCAATAGCCAAAGTATCTAAGGCTTTAAAGTACACCAGAGCTTTACCTATAATAGGAATTTTTTGCTTTTCTAATAGTAGGCTATCTAGTGCCACTAAAGCAGCAAAACCATACTTATTCTTTTTTATAGGCGTCAACACAACCCCTTCTGCTTTCACTTTTTTTCCTGCTAAATGTAAACAATGATTAGCAGGAGGCGTTGTACGATAATAAGAGTTACAAGTACCCAGTATCAAAAAGCAGGCTAGAACAGTGACCTTTAATAAAAGAGCCCTTACTTCCCTAGTAGAGTGGTTTGAAAATTTTTGAATAAGCAACGTCACTAGTGCTAATATTCCAAGCCCCCAAACACCAATAATAATAGCATCCTTTCTTACTTCTAGCCCTAAAAAACTGCCAAGCAAAAATAAGACTGCGGGTACCAAAAGAGGAACTTTTAATAAAAACAAATTCATTGGCTATTCCGCACTCTCTTACCTAGTTTATACTTAGAGTTTAATAGCAAATTCATAAAACTTGTGCAAAAAACCTTAGGTCCTAACATTGGAGCTTGAGTCTTGAGTAAGGTTTGAAAATATTTCTTATATATCTTTACTATCCAAAACGAAAGTCTTATTTTTGGTACCTAATTATAATAGATGGCTAAAAATACAAAGCCTTTATAAGTTTTTAATACCCTAGAAGATACTTCCACGCATGAAAACTCCCCTTTTTCTAATTACCTTAGCGCTACTTCTTGTACACTATTTACTAATTAAAGCACAACCTAAACAAATTCTAACTTTACAAGACTGTATTGACTTAGCATTAGAGCGTAATCTTCAACTCCAACTGCAAAAAAATGCTGTAGAAAGTGCCCAATTGAATTTTCTACAAAGCAAAATGAGTTACTTACCTACTATCAATGCCACTTTAGATTATCGCAATAATTTTGGTATCACTTTTGATTTTCTCCAATTTCAAAGAGTTGCGCGCACTACAAGTTTTTCTAATCCAACTCTTGTTTTAAGTACCCCTCTCTTTAATGGTTTTTTTAGATATTATACCCTACAACAAAATTTGTATAACCTGCAAGCTGCGGGAGCTGCCTTAAACCGAGTACAAAATGAAGTTCTTACTAATGTTCTAGCACTTTACTTACAACTAATTATTGATAAAGGAAATATAGAAATAGCTCAAAAAAGAAAAGAACTGCTAGCTCAACAATTAAAACGAGTACAAGATTTATACGAAAGTGGCAGAACTACCAAAGCAGAGCCTTTAAATATACAGGCTCAAATTGCCAACGAAACCCTTAACCTCGTTAACCTACAGAATTTATACCAAAGAAATCTTTTTAACCTTCTACAACTCTTGCGGCTAGACATTGATACAGAATATGAAATTGAAATTCCCCCTTTACCCCAAGAAACTTTCCTAAAAGATCCCCTTCCGCCACTCTCAGAAATACTTGAAAATGCTCAACAAAATATGCCCGAAATCCTTGAGCAAAAACTAAGGATTACTGCTAATGCTTATAATGTAAAGGCTGCTAAAGCTGCTTTGCAGCCCACACTCAATCTAAACGCAGGTCTTGCTAGTAATTTCTCTTCTAACGGCGGAATTCCAGTATACGAATTTCAAACTATCAATATAGCAGGGTACGAATTCCCTGTGGCACGACAACTCAAAAGGATAGATCGTGCTAGTTATTTTGCGCAAATAGAAGATAATTTTAGCCAATTTATTAATTTCAGCCTAAATATTCCTATTTATAATGGCTATCGTGCACGTACTAATTTACAGCAAGCTGAGCTAGCTAAAAAAAATGCTGAGCTCAACTTACAAGTAGCTCAAAATAATCTAGCAAGAATTGTACAACAAGCTTATCTAGATGCCCAAGCAGCAAAGGCTAGATATGAAACTATCGAACAACAACTTGCTGCTACTCTCGAAAGCTTCAAAATCGCAGAAATCCAATATGCTGCAGGCTCAATTAATTTCTATGCCTATTTAGAAAATTTAAACAATAAAACTCGATTAGAAACAGAATTAAAGCAAACTCTTTACGATTACTATTTCAGGCGTAAGATATTAGATATATATAACGGTAAAACAATCACACTGGACTAAGGTGGACAGGCAAGAGAATCTTTTTTTTATTTTTATTTCGGCAATAATAGTAAGCATGGAGTTACTAAGTGCCTGCAGAGATGCTGTAGAAGTAGAGGTAGGTAGAGTAGAACAAAGAACAATCATTGCTAAAGTAAGTGAGTCGGGTGTAATACAACCAGATGTAGAAGTACCTATTGCTCCGGATGTTTCGGGGGAAATTACGGCGCTATACGTAAAAGAAGGCCAAGCAGTAAAAAAAGGAGACTTACTTTTTGAAATTCGTCCTGATAATTACCAAGCAGCACTAGAGCAAGCAACAGCTTCTCTAAATACGGCAAAATCAGATTATGCTAATGCTAAAGCAGCTTTAGCACAAGCAGAGGCCAATTTAATTCAAGACTCTATTAACTACTTCCGTAATAAACAGCTGTATGAGCAACAAGCTATTTCCCGCGCTGAGTTTGAAAATTTTCGCCTGCGCTATGAAATTGCGCGCTCAGCTGTAGAAAGCAGTCGCCAGGCAATTCAAGCAGCCTACTATCGAACTCAAAGTGCCAGTGCCTCCGTACGGCAAGCTGCAGACAATCTTAGCAGAACCCGTGTCTATGCCTCTATGAATGGAACTGTAATTAAATTAAATGCTAAAGTAGGGCAACGTGTAGTTGGAACAAGTATGATGTCTGGTACAGAAGTAATTCGCATAGCAGACCTAAGCCGCATGGAAGTAAAAGTTATGATTAATGAAAACGATATTGTACAGCTAAGACTAGGCGATACGGCTACTGTAGAAGTAGATGCCTACCCAGATAGAATTTTTAGAGGCATTGTTACTGATATTGCTTACTCCGCTAGTGTAGCAGCTCAGGGCTCTACCGACCAAATTACTAATTACGAAGTTCAAGTACTTATCGATCCACAGTCTTATACTTCTGACTCTATACTCATGCGCAAACTCTCGCCAGGCGAAAGTCCGTTTCGTCCGGGTATGTCGGCAGTAGTAAGCATTTTTACACAAAAAGCAGAAAATGTACTCGCCGTTCCGCTGCAAGCGGTAACAATACAAAAGCCAGATACTCAAAAGTACCAAGAAATAGAAAAAGAAAATACAGAAAAAAATTTACTTCCTAAATCAGCTCTTGAACCCCAAGAAATTGTATATGTTCTAACATCCGATATGAAAGTACAAGCGGCTAAAGTAAAAACGGGAATCAGTGATGATACTTACATAGAAATCAAAGAAGGACTTCAAAAAGACCAGCAAATTGTAATTGGCCCATACACTACTCTAACTAAAAAACTCAAAAACGGAATGCGTATAAAACTTATAGATAAAAATAAATTAAAAGAAAGTAATACCACTTAATAGCATCTTTATTATGCAGCCCGCTACCATTAGTATCATAGGATATGGCACTTGGGCAACTGCACTAGTATACCTTATTACGCAAAACGGTTATACGGTAAATTGGTGGGTACGCCATAGTGAATTCAAAAAACATATATTTCACTACCAACATAACCCTAAATATTTGCCCAATATTAGGCTATGCCTAGAGCGCATCAATATCACAAATTTATTGGAGTCTGTGATAGAGGGCGGTGACTTACTTGTTTTTGCCATTCCTTCAGCTTACTTGCATCCTACCCTTGCCCACCTTAAACCCTCGCTTTTTGAAAATAAGGTAGTAGTCTCTACCATCAAAGGTTTAGATCCTCATCACAGGAGTTTAATTTCACAATATTTCTTTCAACGATTCAAAGTATCTAAAGAACAATTTGTAGTACTAGCAGGCCCCTGCCATGCTGAGGAAGTAGTACAACACCTACCTACCTACATTACGCTTGCCGCTCAGCGTGTAGAGCATTCTGTATTACTTAGTCGCTTTTTGATAAATGAAAATCTAAAAATTATTTTCAGTGAAGATATCGAAGGCGTAGAACTGGCAGGAGCTCTCAAAAATGTATACGCTATAGGAGCAGGTATTGCTTTAGGGTTAGGATGTAACGATAACTTTATCTCTGTTTACGTAGCTGCCGCTCACCGAGAACTTACTCGCCTACTTAATAAATATTATCCTTGCAATAGAGAGCCCAACTCCTCTGCCTATCTAGGAGACCTACTAGTAACAGTTTTTAGCCCCCATAGCAGAAATAGGAGGCTAGGATATTGGATTGGAGAAAAATATACTGTCCAGGAAGCAGTAAATCATTTACAAATGGTAGCTGAAGGCTATTCTGCAGCCGCTGTTATTACTGAAATTTTTAATAAAGCTGATATTCCAATTGCCCGTTTAATTTATAAAGTTCTTTACCATAATTATGAGGTTAATTTTTTTATTGAAAAATTAAAACTCCTTTTGGAATAGCAAAATTTATTTACTAGCAATTCTATCTAGAGTAATACGCGAAATAACAATTTGATGAGTTTGAAATTCGGCTTGTAATAGAGCTACTAAGTCATAGTAAGTTTCCCAATAGTCTAGAGTCTTGACCCAAAGTTTAGATACTAGCAACACTTCTTGGAAATTAACTTCTGCTATAAAAACCCTGAAGTGAGGTTCGCTTAAAACAGAGGAGTGTTTACTCAAAATATTTTCAATTATCAATTGAGCTTGTTTTTGTTTATCTGTTGAAGCTATCCCTATTTTAAGTTCTAAAATTACAATTCCTAAAGCAGAAAAATTACTAATATTAGCTTTCGCTATATTACTATTGGGAATAATAACAGTTACGTTCAAGGGAGTTATTAATGTAGTATAAAAAATATCGATACTATGAACAAAACCAACTTGGCTATCAATTTCTATATAATCGCCTACCTTGAAGGGACGAAAAAGTAGTAACAAAACGCCTGAAGCAAAATTGGTAAGAGCGCCTTGTAGAGCTAGGCCTATAGCTAAACTAATGGCAGCGATAAGAGTAATAAAAGAAGCCGTTTCTATGCCTAGCATAGAGGCTACGCTTATAAAAAGTACCCCCCGGAGAAGCCAGGCAAAAATTTGACTCAGATATGAAGGTAAATTTTCATAAGCCAATTTCTTGACTAGTCGATTATGAAATAAACGTTTTCCCGCATCAATAATCTTTAAGCCCAAGTACAAAAAAAGTGTTGCTAAGACAATCTTAGGTCCATAACCTAAAATTAATTCTACTGCCTCAGCCTCATATTTTTTTATCACATCCCACATAGTTTCACTAATAACCTAATTATCATAAATAGTTACTAATAATAACTTCTTTATAAGAAAAGAAAAAATAGATTACCCGATTATTCCATAACTAATGTGCCTCATGCGACTCGTCGGCATCTCCTTTTCGAAGTTCTGCTAATAAGTAGTACCCCCCCTCTAAAACTATATTTTCTTTATTATATTCAAAACCAGAATCCATTAGAATAGTAGTATAGCCTCCTTCAGTTTCGCCGGGTGTAACAGGAAGCATTTCAAAAGTAAAATGCTCCTTATCTTTACCTTGTAAAATAAAAATATAGTTTTTACCATCTTTTTGTAAAATTGAAGATTCTGGAACGGCATAAGCATTTTCCACTCCGGTTGCAATATAGCCACTAACATACATGCCAGGCAAAAGAGTAAAACCGGGCAGTGCAGTAAAATGAGCGTGAACCGTAATAGCCCGCGTTTCAGGTTCTAAAGCTTTACCTACTGTTGTAATTGTTCCTGTAAAAACTTGTCCTGTTTGACTAGCCAATTGAAAACTAACTTGTTGACCAGGACGGACTTTTTCAATATCCTTCTCAAACACTTGCAAATCAAGGTGCAAGTGTGCATTATCCATTAGTTCAAAAAGTGGGGCTCCTGCTTGTACGTACACTCCATTATTTACATGAATCGCTATTAAATAACCATTGATGGGGGAAGAAATAACAAGCTCATTTGTAATTTTAGCATTATTGGGTATGGGTATACCTAGCAAATTCAAGCGAGCTTTAAGAGCAGATAATTGAGCTTGAGCCTGTAGATATTCTTTTTCCACGGTTTGAAATTTCTTCAAATAGCCAATATTTTCTTCCGTTAATTTTTTTTGACGACTCCATTCCTGCTCTAAAAACTGATACTGATAGAGCACCTTTAAATAATCTTCTTGTAAAGTAATAATATCAGGGTGTTGAATAGTAGCTAAAATTTCTCCCTTTCTAATCATTTCACCCGGAACTTTATACACTAAGTTTACCCGCCCTGCTACTAATGCATTTAGGGTAATTTTACTAGTTGGCGGCAGGGCAATTACTCCTGTAGTTTTTACTTTGCTAGTAATTGATTTTTTAGTAGCAGCCCCAATTTTTATGCCTAAAAATTCGATTTGCCTCCGCTGCAAAGTAATAGTCATTATAGGCTCTTTTTGTGCACTTAGAAGGGGCTTGGTTTCTAGCTTTGTACCCTTATTATGATTTAAATTACTAGGAGAGGGCGAGCTACAACCTATTACTACAGCTAATAAAGACAGAATAAAAGCACTTATCATCTTAGCAAAAATTATTCATTAATTGCTAAAAGAAATTCTATTTCAATTACTTTCTGATTATAAGCTCGAATAGTATCCAAGTATGATTTTTGAGTTTGCAAAACTTGGTTGATGGCAATAAGAAGCTCGGTATAATCAATTTCGCCTGCACTATAACTTTTTTGTGCTGTTTCAAGCAATAAAGAAGCTTGCTTGAGGACCACTTCCTGATAATACTGCAAAGCATTCTGTAGCCCCAAGTACATAGTTTTTGCTCTTTCAAAAGTACTTTCTAACTCTAGGGCAGTCGCTTCCCATTTCATTTGAGTAATATCAATTTGTTTTTCTGCTGCCTGAATACGTGCTTTATAAGGGCTACGCCATAAAGGAAGTGCTATTCCTAATTGAAAATAGTTGTAAGCTCTAGCTATACCATAAATCGATTGATTAAAAAAGCCCAAAGTAAGGTCTGGAAAAAGGCGTGCTTTTTCTACTTCTTTTTGAGCAATTATACGCAATTTATCTTTTCGCCAGTATTCCCATAGGGGGTTTTGCTCTAGGTGGGCTTCTTGTAGGTTAGTAGAAAAAATCAAAGGCTCATTCCCAGAAATAAATACAGGTCTTTTTTCTCCTAGTAGTCTTCCTAATTCCCAAGCTGCGCTTTCTACTTCAGCCTTTAATAAATTCATAGCATTTTCAATTTCTTTACGCCGCATGCGAATAGTTACTGCCTCTAACGGGGCAACGTCTCCAATTTGCGAACGGACTTGCATAGCCTTATCATAGGCTGCAAATAATGAGTCTTGCTCAGTAAGAAGTTTTTGTTGGGCTTTCAAAAAAAGCATTTCGTAGTAAATACTTTTTACCTGAAATGCTATCTGATTGGCTATCACCTTTTGGTTAGCTTGCCTCAATTGGGTTTCTGCTTTGGCTAAAGCTTGCACCTTCCGGTAGTAGTTAAGAAAGGGCATTTGGTGGGTTATTCCTAACACATAATCATTTTCAGGCTCGTTTACATTACCATAAGTAAAAATAAAATTAGTTTTTCCCAGCTCCCAAACTGCCTTTTGTAGTATACTAGATTGTTCAATTTCCAAAGTAGTAGCTCGCAAACTTAAATTCGATTGTTGAGCTCGTTCAATGGCTTGGGCTAACGATAAAGTTGGAAATGTTTCCTTGGACTGTGCGCACAAAGAGCTAGCCTGTAAGCAAAAAATAAGGGTACATACGAGCATAAAAACTGGCAAACACGCTTTACTTAAAAAAGCTTTATGAACGAAACCGTATAAAATGGGTAAGACAAACAAAGTAAGAACTGTGGCAGAAACCAAGCCTCCAATTACAACCGTTGCTAAAGGACGCTGAACCTCTGCTCCATTTTCAGTAGAAACAGCCATGGGCAAAAAACCTAATGCTGCTACAAGAGCAGTCATCAATACTGGGCGCAAGCGTACTCGCACCCCCTGATAAATGCGCTCAAGGGGCGGTATCCCTTGCGCTTGTAATTCATTAAAATAGCCCATTAAAACAATTCCATTTAGTACTGCAACGCCAAAAAGAGCAATAAAACCAACTCCCGCAGAAATACTGAAAGGCATATCTCTAAGCCAAAGCGCCCAAACGCCGCCAATTGCTGCAAGGGGTATAGCCGAAAAAATAAGAACTGTTTGCTTAAAAGAATGTAGTGTGAAATAAAGCAGAATAAAAATAAGGCTCAAAGCAACAGGTAAGGTTATTAATAATCTTTCTTTAGCTGCTTTTAAATTTTCAAATTCTCCCCCATATGTAATGTAGTAGCCTACAGGAAGCTTAATACTTTGAGTAATTATCTTTTGTAAGCTAAATACCACCGTTTCTATATCTTTACCTCGTACATTAATTCCAACTGCTATTCTTCTTTTGCCATGGTGCCGATTTATCTGCATGGGTCCTTGCTCGTAAGTAACGCTAGCAACCTCACTAAGAGGTACTTGCGTTAAGCCATGTTGAGGTGAAGGTAGAGCAATATACAACTCCTCCACTTGATGGATAGTCTTTCGAAAGCTTGTATCTAGACGCAATACTAAATCAAATTTTTTTTCACCTTCGTATATTACCCCTGCTTTTGTGCCTGCAAATGCCGATCGGATTGCAAAATTGACTTCTTGTCGCGTAATCCCGTAAAAAGCAAGCTTCTCTGGATAATACCGTACAGCAATTTGTGGCAAACCTGTTTGACGCTCCAGGTAAATATCTGCTACTCCCTCAATCTTACTAGCTATGACCTTAATTTGGTCAGCTATACGGGCTAATGTATCTAGATTCTCTCCATAGAGCATAATTGCAATATCGGTTTTGGTACCCGTCATCAACTCATTAAAGCGCATTTGAATAGGCTGCTGAAAACTAAAACTCACCCCTGGTAAAACAGAAAGTACTTTTTCCATTTTAGCTATTAAATCTTCTCTATTGGTTGCTGAAGTCCACTCTGATTTATCTTTCAGCAAAATCATAATATCTGCTGTTTCAATCGCCATAGGGTCAGTAGGAATTTCAGAGCTACCTATTTTACTTACCACACTTCGCACCTCGGGAAAATTACGTAGGAGTAATTTTTCAATTGTGGTTGTCGTTAAAATAGATTGCTTTAACGAACTACCCGGTAAAATACTTACCTGCATGGCTAAATCTCCCTCTTCCAAAGTGGGAATAAACTGCCCCCCCAGCTGAGTGAAAAGAAGAATAGTACCTATAAAAAGTAAAATGATAGAAACCAAAAATCCATACCGAAATTTAATTGCATAATTAAGTAAAGGCACATATAGCTGGCTAACTTTATGCATTATTCTATCAGCAAGCGTCGATTGATTCTTTGCAGTGACATTAGTAAGTAACAAGGCACTGGCCATGGGGACGAAAGTGAGAGATAGTATAAATGCTCCGATAATGGCAAAAATTACAGTAAGAGCCATGGGAATAAACATTTTACCTTCAATTCCTCCTAGCGTAAGTAAGGGAAGGTAAACAATCATGATGATAAACTCACCGAAAGCCGCAGTTCTGCGAATACGACAAGCTTGAGTACTTACTAGAGCATCCAGCTCAGGACCACGTGATAATTTTTCTCCTTGTAAAACTATCTTTTGCAAATGGTGCAAAACACTTTCCACAATAATCACAGCCCCGTCCACCACTAAGCCAAAATCAATAGCTCCAAGGCTCATCAAATTAGCAGATATATCAAAAAGATACATCATTCCTAGGGCAAAGAGAAGAGATAGGGGTATACAACTTGCCACAATAAAGCCTGCCCGAAGGTTACCTAATAGTAAAACCAAAACCAAAATTACAATTAAGCCCCCCTCCAGTAAATTATTCCGCACAGTATGAATAGTAGTATCTACCAGTCGAGTACGATCTAGAAAGGGAACTATCTTGATGCCTGGAGGCAGAGAGCTTTCAATTTCGGGTATTATCTTTTTTATATTTTTAGTTACCTGAGCAGAATTTTCTCCTTTTCGCATCAGAACAATTCCCCCGCAAGCTTCTTGTCCATCTTGTGTAAGGGCTCCATATCGCACGGCTGAACCTTCTTGTATTTTTGCTATTTGTGCAATTCGAATGGGTACCCCATTAACTACTTTGACCGGTAATTCTTCAATTTCTTTGGGGGAACGTAACAGACCAATGCCGCGAATGAAATAACTGTAGCTTCCTTTTTCTATATAAGCACCGCCCGTATTTTCATTATTTTTTTCTAGTGTCTCCCATACTTCACTAAAAGTAATACCGTAACTTTTCATTTTTTCAGGGCTCAGGGCTACCTCATATTGCTTTACAAAGCCTCCAAAACTGCTAACTTCAGCAACTCCAGGTACACTTAATAACCTACGTTTAACGATCCAATCCTGGTAAGTACGCAATTGGGTAAGAGAATATTTGCCCTCAAAAGTAGAATCAACTTTTAGAGTATATTGATAAATTTCTCCTAGTCCTGTACTAGGGGGCGCTAGCTCTGGAACCCCTAAACCTGGAGGAATTTGCTGAATAGCGCTTTGTAAACGTTCCGTTAGCCACTGTCTAGCTAAATATAGAGGCACATCCTCCTCTAAAACTACTGTCACAACTGATAAACCAAAACGAGATAAAGAACGAATTTCTACCAGGCGAGGCGTGGAAGCAAGAGCAATTTCAATAGGATAGGTAATGAATTGCTCTATTTCTTGCGGGGCTAGGTTGGGAGAGTAAGTAATAACCTGTACTTGGTTATTGGTAATATCGGGCACTGCGTCTATGGGTATGTGAAGTAGTGCGTATATTCCCCAGCCCGCCAAAGCTATTGTAAAAAGAAAAACTAAAAATTTATTTCTAATAGAAAATTGTATAAGCCAGTCGAAGAACATAGATGATAAATAAAAGTCAAAATAAAACTAAACTGCCCAAAGAGAATAAAGCTAAAAAATCAATCCAATACTACCACTTATACCATCTGTACGTAATACAGGTGACATAAGCATTCCTCGAAATCCATTTACTCGAAAAACCAGCTATATTAGCTTAAAGAAGTGGTGGGCAGTTAGTTTTTAGGAGGATGAAAACACTGGCTTATATAGTCACTAAGAACAACAGTAGAGTCAAAAGGCTTAGGGGGTCTATCATTTTCACAACTATAAAAAAGAGACCCCCAATTTGCCCAATTAATAAAAAACAATATTACAGTTTGTGCACTCAGATGAAAAAGTGGAAGCTTGGTATGTTCCGTGTCTTTGTGGTCTAGCTCTAAGTAATGCTCAGCTAGAAAGGAAAAGAAGTCTAAATCTGGAGTAACTTCCTGCGAGTAGTTGTAGTGCTCTATAAGAGCATCTAATTTGAAAAGTTGCAAGGCATCGGCTTTAGGAAACAAGCTGATGATAAAAACCACAAAAGCAATTAGTAGATTAAGCGACGATAAAGACATTTTGTACACCCATGCCTGGCCTTGCATACTACAAAGTTAAAAAAATTATTATAACAAATTCAATCTAAACTTAACTACAAGTAACTATGGTAAAAATGATAGAATAAAAAAGGGAGTAAAATACTTACTCCCTAAAAAATAAAACTTGTTTTATATAAAACTTATTTCATAACCTGCAACTTTCTTATAGTTTTATGATTTTCCTTACTTAAAATAAGGTAATATGTTCCAGCACTTAAGTGAGAAATGGATAGTTGATAAGTATCGGTATTAACTGAAGATGGAACTACATGCTCTAATAATATTTTACCCAGTAAATCCCTAACAGTAATCTGAGTACCTTCTAAATTTTCACCTTGAATGGTTATAAACTGATTCGCCGGGTTAGGATATATAGAAAAATTTGCTTCATTGGAAGCACCTATTCTAGAGGGCGAAACTAAAGTACTAAAAATGAAAGCAGGCGTGTAACTACTATGGCTACCATTACAAATAGCCTGCACATAAAATTCATACACTGTACCGTTTGTTAGGCTAGTAAGAGTAATAGAATTGCTAGTAATAGTAGAAGTAGACCAATTAGCTAGCCCTTGGGTACGATAAGCTATATTATAACTATTTGCCGAGGGTACAGCAGACCAAACAATAGTCGCTGAGTTATTAGTAACCCCTAACAAACGAAGATTAGTGGGAACCAAACACTCTGTTATTACAAGGCTTAAGGTAGTAAAAGTAAAAGTACCAGAGCTAGCACTTTGCCCGGCACTACAAATAGCCTCCACTTGGTATTCATAAGGGGTAGAGGGCTGTAAGTTATTTAAAGTTATCGAGGTAATAGTAGTACTTAAGTGATTCCAAGAACTACTACCCGCTATTCTGTATTTAAATAAATACTGAATAGCCGTAGTTACAGTACTCCAACTAATCACAGCACTAGAGGAAGTAATAGAAGATACTGAAACATTAGTAGGCGGAAAACAAACGGTAACGGGTGCAGCCGAAGTGGTAAAATTGAAAAGGGGAGAATAACCACTGGCAACATTACTACAAACAGCACGCACAAAAAAATCATAAGTAGTGGAGGGAGAAAGACCCGTTAAAACAATACGAGAAGTAGGACTTGTCAAGTTAATCCAATTATTGGTACCCTGTACTCGATACAAAATTTCATAATTGATAGCATTCATTACAGGACTCCAAGAAATAGTAGCCGTGTTGTCAGATACCGAAGAGGCCTGCAAAGAAGTAGGTGTAGAGCAAGATTGCCCGCTTAGCGTAGTAAAAGTTTGTATTGCAGAATAAGGACTCACGCTATTAGTACAAAGACTTTGAATGCGGTATTCATATAGCGTAGAAGCACTTAAACCATTTATTACAGCAGTAGTAGAAGACACAGTTAGCTGTTGCCAATTTCCTCCAGGCTCACGATACTCTACTGTATAAAAATTGGCGCCGTTCACGGCTTCCCAATTAATTGTAGCACTATTGGGTAATATGTTAGTAACCCAAATTTTGGAAGGCGCTAAACAATTTTGAACAGCTGGCAGGGTAGTAAAATTAATGCCCGCAGAAAAAGCACTCACAGATTTAGAGGCATCACAAACTGCCTGAACTTGAACTATATACCTAGTAGCCGGAGAAAGATTAGAAACAGTGGCAGTATTTGTACTCACAGAAATTACTACCCAATTTTCGCTCCCTTCTACAGCATAACGAAGATTGTAACTAGTAGCTCCCGCTACAGCTTGCCAAGAAAAGGAGGCAGAAGTACTTGTAACATTGCTAAAGTTTAGCAAGTTAGGAGAAGCGCAATTACTTTCCAGAGTAGTAAATATTCCAATGCTCGAATAAACACTAGAAGTACCGTCACTACAATTAGAGCGTACTTGAAACTCATAAGTAGTTTGTGGCAATAGCTGTTGAAGAAGAAAAAAGTTAGTATTGGCAGTAACACTTTGCCAAGTAGGGCTATTCTGGGCCCTATATAGTATAGTATAAGAAGAAGCGCCTTGTACAGCAGTCCAATTAATTTGGGCTGTAGTGGAGGTTAAATTAGTAGTTTGTCGAATTAAGGGCGTAGGACATTGGTTAGTAGAACTACCAGCAATGGATAAATTTAATGTATAAGGAAGACGTGCGTTAAAAGCACCATCGTAACCTACAATTCTTAAAAAATAAGTCCCTGGTGCCGCCGCCGACATACTAATTCTTTCACTTGAAGTTCCCCAATTATCAGATTCCCTCAATAGTTGGTTGTTAGCGTCATAAAGCTGGATATCATAATCAGCAGGTAAATTAGTTAATGTTACCGTAAAACTTGCAGTAGTACTAAGCGTAAAACGAAACCAATCTACGTCCCCTACCGGACAAATATACCCATACGCAGTTGCCGGAAAATTCTTAGCATCTGGTAGAGTATTATTAGGCTCAAATGGATCAGTTCTACATTCTGGTGTTGTGAGCCGGCATAACATAGCGGCCCCTGCATCAATTCTACCACCCCCAATTTGCCCTGCAAAGCCTGGATTCAGAGGAAGAATATCTACAGCAGTATTTTTTATGCACTCTTCCACACCTGCGGGAGAAATTCCAGGACGATAAGATAAGATTAAAGCTGCCAATCCTGCCACTAAGGGGGCAGCCATGGAAGTACCATTATAGGTCGCATAACTAGAATTAGTAGTAGCTACTGTACTTAATATATTAGTACCTGGAGCCATTATATCGATATGGCTGCCATAATTAGAAAAAGAAGCTTTTTTATCGTGAGAATCAGTTGCTCCCACACATATAACGTTTTCATAGGCTGCAGGGTACATCTTGCTAGAAACATTATCATTTCCCGCAGCCCCTACTACCACAATTCCATTGTTTACAGCTCGATTAATTAAATCCTGCCCGTAAATAAATGTGCGATAACTGCCCCAAGAAAGACTAATTACATGAGCTCCTCTACTAATAGCATATTCAATGCCCTCGTAGCCATGAGAGATTACATCTGGATCGTCTGTATTATCACGTGTGCACTTAACCGGCAGAATACTAACATTGTAGCCAATTGAAGCTATACCAATACCGTTATTAGTAACTGCTGCTGCAATTCCTGCACAATGGGTACCATGAGAGAAGGTAGTATTGGTAGTACGAAAAATAGGCGGATTAGGGTCCGGGTCACCATCTGCTACGTCCCAACCTGCAACTACTTTGGGCGCTAAATCTTGATGGGTTGTACGCACGCCATCATCCACAATAGCTATCATGATAGTACTTAAACCTGTGGTCAGGGACCAAGCATGGGGAGCGTTAATTCTATGTAGCGCCCACTGCAAGGAGTAATAAGGATCATTAGGAATACTCACTATGCGATCGATAGGTCGCTGCTCGACCAATTCTATTTCTGGAAAAGATGAAAGCTCCTTCATCAAAGCATATACCTGCGCATGGTTATCAAAAAGTAATTTATAATATGCTTGCAACTCTGGATAAGGAAGAGTAGAAGCTTTCTGAATAGAGACAACTTTATACTTCTTTATAATTTCTTGCCATTTGGGAGGTAAACTTTGAACATCTGATTTTTGGGAATACAAAAACAGCGTTCTATTCTTTTTTACCCTTAAATACACCACCCCATCCCAATAATCAGGATGAACTTTTTGAGCAAAGGAACTGGCACCTAGAGCTACCGCTAGTAGCAAAATAACAACAAAATATCTGAGATTCATAATAAGGGGAGATACTTTCTAAATTCCAAGGTAATAATATACTAAGAATTATTTATTTAACAAAGCAAGTTAGTACCCCAAGTTCAAAATAAAAAGTAATTACGGAAAAAAAACAATAATATCAACATTATCAAGCAGTTAGGTAAAAACAAAAAATGTTGCTCATTTATTTGTTGATAGGAGAAAAATAAAAATTTTAGGAACCAGAGGCTGGCGGCAAATTGGATGAAGTTTGTCCCAAAATTTTAGTGCCTTTAAATTTTGCACCACTCAGGTTGGCTCCCTGTAAACGGGCACCAATAAGATTGGCATTCAAAAAATTAGCATCTTTAAGATTGCATCCTTCTAGATTTGCGTCTCCCAAATCAATACCTTCTAAGCGTGCACAGTAAAAGTTAGCATTTTTTAAATTAGCCCCCTTAAAAACAGTATTAATAAGATGGGAAAATTTAAGATCAGCTTTTTCGAGGTTAGCAGCGTGTAACACTGCATTAGAGAGATTAGCATCTGCCAAATTCGCTTCTATAAGAGTAGCATTGGATAAAATAGCTCCTGATAAATTAACCCCTACTAGAATGGCATTATCTAAAACACTACCAGACAAATCAGCTTGTTCAAAACTAGAACCTATCAGATTAGCATTCTGTAAGTCTATATTGCGCAAATTAGATTTATCAAAAATAGCCTTATTCAGCAAAGCAGTACGCAAATAGGCTTGCTCTAAAGAGGCGCTAGTAAAGTTAGCACCTAGCAAATTGGCTTCTGCTAAAGAGGCACCTCTTAATTCCGATTTTACGAAGTAGGCATCTTTTAAATTAGCTTTAGTGAGATTAGCTGCATTAAGGCATGCAGCCTCTAAATAACTTCCACTAAGGTCGGCACCATATAAATTAGCATTCTCTAACTGCGCATTAGAAAGTAAAGTAAATTTCAGATTAGCTTGCTCTAATTGAGAATCGCTCAAATTAGCACTTGAAAGATTAGCACCCGAAAGGACAGCTTGCTTAAAAGAGGAATTATTAAGACTAGAACGCATCAAATTCACTCCCGCAAAAATGGCTTTATCTAAAATACTAAAGCTTAGATGGATACATTCCAAATTAGCACTTTCTAAATTAGCTTCTGAGAAATCATTATGGCTGAAATCTGCACTTTGCAAGCATGCTCTTACAAAAGTTGAACTTCTTAAAACCGTATTTTTGCATACTGCGTTTTGAAAATTAGCACCTGTAAAGTCGGCATGCGAAATATTAGAGGCATTAATTTGTACATTTTGACATCTGCAAGATTTAGCATTTACTCGAGAAATATTGCATTTATCCAACACTCCATTTACCAGTGTACAACCTACCAAAGTTGCATTCTCTAAATTCACTTCTATTAGTCGGCTGTGCTCTAGACGGGCATATGTAAAATTCGCATAAGAAAGATTAGAATGAATGATAGTAGCATTAGATAAATTAGCACCCTCTAAATTGGCATTAAATAAATCTACCTCCTTTAATTCAGCTTTAGCTAAAGTAGCGGCTACTAAATGGGTTTCCTTTAACGAACAATTTACTAATGTAGCGCTGCTAAAATCAGTATCCTTGAGGTCTGCTTTGTCAAAATTGACATTTTCAAAAACAGTATTGGCCAGCTTAGCACAGTATAAATAACAGCTCGTAAATACCGTATTTTGGCATACAGCCTTCTCTAATTGAGCAAATTTGAGATCTGCATGAGAGAAGATAGTGTCTTTTAAATTAGCTTCCTGAAGAATAGCTCCTGAAAGATTTGCTCCACTTAGATTAGCCCCCTCCAAATTAGCCCCCTTTAAATTAGCGTCTGCTAAATTAGCACCTACTAAGTTAGCCCCTCTTAAATCTGCGCCTTGTAAGTTGCTGCCTTCTAGATTCGCCTCCTTCAATGAGGCCTGCACTAAAATGCAAGCATCTAATTTAGCGTGAACTACTTGCGCCTTCTCTAAATTTACGTGGATTAAATTAGCACCACTTAAAGTAGCGCCTACCAAATAAGCGCTTTCAAAATTACATCTTTCCAAATTAGCCGCCTCCCAACATGAAAATTTACAATTACTATTCGAAAGATTAGCCTTTGTTAAATTTGAACTTGCAAAGTTAGTACCTGAAAGAATAGCTCTTGCGAAATTAGCTCCTTGCAATAAACTACTATCTAACCTCGCATATTCCAAATTTGCTCCCTCAAAAATACACTCCTCGGCAATTGCTCCACTAAAATTAGCGCCCGCTAAAATAGCTCCCTTAAAGATGGAACCATTAAGCTTGGCTTCCCTAAAATCAACAAACAATAAATTAGTAAAACTAAAATTAACGTTTTCTAATATTTCATTTTGAAAATTTGAATTACTTAAATCTAAAAGGGCTTCTTCAGATGGCTGTAATTCTACTACAACATCATCACTGGCCTCAAATTGCTCTTGCAGCATAGAAGCTGTCTCAGTCAGTGTTTTCTCGCTCCCACTAGAATCATTAGTTATTTGATTATTTTGCAAAAACTTTTCTTCTGTTTTTTTTTCTTGCATTGCACCAGAAAGTACCGGAGAGAGAAGAAATTCCTCCTTCGCTTCTAACATACCGCCCTCTGCCTGTAGAGGAGGATTATTCTCTAAGAGTTGCTCCTCTGAAAAAATAGAGGGAGGATTTGCTATTTCTTTCAAAATTTGCTTATCGGAGGATAAAAGCCCTTGGTTTCGATCTCTATCCTCAGGTAATACATCATGTTTTGTACACTCTTCAACATGAGCCAATTTGTTTTTCTGAGTAGTTAGAGAAAAAGATTTCAACACCTCCTGCCAATCAGGTAATTCTTCCTCTTCCATTTCAAAGCCTTCTAATGGACCTGTAGGGGATAAGTGTAACTCCTCATTTTCGGGCAAAGGGTCTTTTAAACTAGTAATGGTAGAGGTAAAAAATATATCCAGCGGTAACTCTTCTCTACTTTCCACATCATCCAAAAAAATAGAAAGGTCTGTTTCCCCCATATTTTGCTGGAAACTAAGACCAGGGTCTTGGGGAGCAGAAGGACTAGAAGAAAGCGGGGAGACTCTTGACTCTACTGAGGCCAATAATTTTTCAATTTCTTCATTTATAGCCTCATCACTATAACTTTGAGCTACAGAGAAGTTTACAGTACTCTCCGGCTGCTCTTTAAACTTAGAAAAAGATGGGACTTGATATTCAACTAATTCAGAAGCTTCTGAAGAGATAGAGATTAGTTCTTGAGTTGTAGCTTTCGTATCTACTTGCTCCTCCTGCAAAGAAAACAAAGAATTGAGCCACTCAGGCTGCTCCCCCCCTTGAATTTCCAATGGCTTAGATACAAGGAGGTCTTCTTCGGATGGGGATGCTTTAGCATCAGCTGCTTCTTTAGGAGGCACTATTACATAAGGTTCTTCGTCGCCTGGAATAATAAACTGATAAATATCTAATGAATTAGGCCTAGTACCAGGTGCTTCTTCTTCAGGATTAATTTTTTCAGTAGAAATTTCTTCAGGATTTTCTTGCTCCAAGATAGGATTAGAACAGACAAAAGGAACTGATTGAGCCAAACTTAATAAAGCTTCAACTTCTGAAGCAGGCAAATCACCAAAGTCATTGCCATCCAAAAAAGCTCCCTCTATTGCAATACCTGCTAAACGAGCTTCTTTGAAGCTCGTTCCTTTTAAGTAAGCTCCCTTTAAATTGGCATTAATTAGAAAAGCGTTTTCAAAAGTGGCATTGGAAAGAATAGCACCTTCAAAATTTGCTCCAATAGCTTTAACTTCCTTTAAATTTGCTCCCCGCAAGTCGGCACCGCTCAAATCTGCTTTCACCAAGTTGGCTCCTGCTAGATTAATTCCTCGCAAATTTGCTTTCTTTAAGTTAGCTCCTGCTAAGTTAGCATCAGAAAGATTAGCTTGCTCTAAGTGAGCCTCCTCCAAATCTGCCTCCACTAAGTGTGCAAATGATAATTCTGCAAATCTTAAATTTTCTCGTGCTAAGCATACCTTGGCCCCCTGCCCTCTTGCTTCCCTAATAATTTGCCAAACATCTTTATCTGTTAATCTTCTTTCCATTGCCAATTTTTGTATTTATTTAGAGCTAAAAGCTTTTTAGAAAAACTTATTCGGGTTTCTATGCAAAGTAAAAAATATTTATTACTAAATCTATAAAAAAAGTATACACACTCTTCTGTAATCTACAAAAGTGTTAAAATAATTGACTACTGCTTAGATTCCAATCTATAAAAATAAATAGAGAGCTATTCCCAATTCATAAGGAATAACTCTCTATTTAGTTTCAAAATAAATAGCTTATTTTATCTTTTCATTAATTTACTACTCCACCAATAATTAGTACTTTTTTCATCTAACACTTGAACAAAGTAAATCCCCGTAGGATAAGCTCTAAGGTCCAGTTCTACTAAATTACAACCGTCCTGGATATCCACACTATGAGTTGCCAAACTTCTTCCATATAAATCAACTACACGAACAATTACCCTATTTACCTCTCTACTTATAAATTGTAAATTCGTAAAGCCAGTCGTAGGATTAGGGAAAAGATGGGGTTGCGCAAAAATTCCTCTCACTGCTATCATCTTTGAATTTCCTAAGCACCCCTCCGCCGCCATTCCTATTACTAACATTCCCGATGAAAGGCATGTTTGACGAAAAGAAGAATCACTATACATTTCTTGTACAGAACATGCACTAAATTCGAAGTAACTTCCGGGAACCCACGGGAGCTTACGCTTAAATTCTATACAAGCTAGTTCACCTCCTATCGAAGAGGTAGCGTTGAAATGAATAGAAGCTTGAATCATTCCATTTTCCCATCCTTTTACCTGTGCATTAACCCCTGCTAATGAATTTATAATCCCTGTAGGCTCAAGGTAAGTTTCATCGTATTTTAAACATACTTCTAATCGTTTTACACCTACAGGAAGTGGTCGGTAAGCTTCAAGCTTTAAACAGAAACGCTCTGCATTGCAGGGTATTACTTCACTCGGTAAGCGATAGGGGCAACAAGTACCTACATTGCTTGGTATTTCTACTTCTTGCGTTACCTGGCAACCGTTTGCATCTCGAACTTGCAAAGTATACCTTCCAAAACTTAAACCACTAATCTGTGGCGTATTAGCACCATTTGACCATAAGTAAGTATAAGGGGCTAAACCTCCGCTCACTAAAGCTCTTGCTTTTCCCGATGCATCACAATTATCCGGCTCTGAAGTGATATCTACTCGAAGAGGAGCAGGCTTGGGAAATACTGTTGTTGAAGCGGTTGTCTTACATCCCCGACCATCTACTACAGTCACAGAATATGTTCCTGGAACTAAACCAGCATTTATGGGTTGCTGTACGCCGTTAGACCAGAAATACGTATAAGGCTCAAATCCATTAGGCTGGGCAATAGCTTTTAAAACAGCTCCCTCATTTTGACAGGGGGTATCAAGCCTATGCAAAGAAACCTCCGGACCAGAAGGAGCCCCTATAATAAATTCCCTTGTAATCGAACAACCCGCAGCATCCGTAATTTGCACAAAACAATAACCCGGAGCCACATTATCAATATAATTTAAATGACTTATTCGAGAAGAGCAAAACCATCGATAAGTATAAGGCTCCACTCCTCCATTTACTATAGCTCTAGCACCTCCTCTTCCCAAACATGTAGTAGGATTTTGAGTTTCTATTTGGACGTCTAAACTTCTACCTGCTTCTATAACAAATGAAGCCGAAGTAGTACAATGATTACCATCCGTAACCGTAAGGGTATAAGAACCTGGTAATAAATTATTTACTTCAGGTGTTATTGCCCCGTTAGACCAGTAATACATGTATGGCGCCGCTCCTCCAGAAACCATTGCCTTTGCACTCCCACTTTCTAAACAAGTAGCATCTTTCTTTTGAACTACAACTTGCAAAGGAGGAATACTTGCAATAGCGGCAGTAGCTTGTGTTGAACAACCTTTGGCATCAATAACAGTAAGACTATAATTGCCTTCAACGATTATATTGTGCAAACTGTTACTCGTACTTCCATTTTGCCACCAATAAGTGTAAGGAGGAGTACCACTGCTTACATTTGCTTGTATACTTCCTGGAGTACAACTAATAGGAGTAACAGTAAAAGTAACTTGGGGCCAAGTAGGACCTGCTATAGTAAAAGTTCTAGTAGCTGTACACCCTGTAATGCTATCATATACTGTAACGGCGCATTCTCCGACGGGTAAATTGTAATGATAGGGAGCGTTAGGATTCAAACTGCCACAATGCCAATTATAGTAATAACTACCACTTCCTCTCGTTACTGTTACTTCAGCTTGTCCTGGTTTCAAGCAGGTTGCGGCCTGGGGCTTTACAGCGACTTCAAGGTCAGGTGCTTTTTCAACTATAATGCTTGTATCGCTTCTGCAGCCATTAGCATCTATTACCGTCACCCTATAAATACCTGGTGCTAAACGAGTATTCTTAGCAGTAGTAACACCATTAGACCATTCTATTCTATAAGGCGCAGCTCCTTGCATTATACTAACTTCTGCACTTCCACTTGGAACACAGCCCGATGCCTGAGTTTGAATACTTAAAAGAGGCGGAGTAAGAATATGCACATGGGTAGTAGCACTTGCTCTGCATCCTTGCTTATCAAGTACACGCACCGTATACTCACCAGGATATAACGGCCTTAGAATATTTCCTTGATGGCCATTTGACCAAATAAACTGATAGGGCTCTTCTCCTCCTGTTACTTGGGCCTGTACATAGGCTTGACGACCACAGCCTATAATCACTTGCGATGGAAGATATACAACAGGAGACTGGGGAGCTGCTATAGCAAAAGTTTGAGTGCTCTCACATCCTTTATCATCTCTAACTGTTACGCTACACTCACCTACCGGTAAATTATGCACAAAAGCAGTATTAGTAGCCGATAAAATGCAATTCCACATATATCTATAATTACCCGAGCCGCCCGTAACGACAGCTCTGGCACTACCACCACTTGTACAAGTAGCGGCTGTAGTTAATACCCGCATAAAAAGAGGAGTGCTACCCTCAAGTGTTACTTGATTTTCTGCTACGCAACCATTAGCATCAGTTACTCTAAGGGTATACGTACCAGGATGCAAGTTAGAAACAACCTCCGTTGTAGCTCCATTGCTCCATTCAAGTCTATAAGGCGCTCTTCCCCCCCTAACTCGTGCTCTTAACTGACCTAAATAAAAGCAAGTAGGAGGTATTTTTTCTACTACTACAGAAGGCCCCGGGCTACCTATAACCTCCACTGATGCTTGCGCATAGCATCCTTCTGAAGTAGTAACTGTTGCAGTATAAATACCTGGTGTAAAAACGTGAATAATATCACCCCTAGCTCCATTTGACCAATTAATTTGATAAGAACTAGCACCCTCTACTACTGCCCTTACTGTACCTGGCAGATTACAGAAAATAGGTACCACTTCCAGCCGCAGTCGAACATCCTGCAACTTAGATATTACAAAATTTTCACTTACACTACAGCCCGCATCATCGTATACCGTTACGGAACATCGTCCTTCTGGTAACCAATCGATTTCAGATTGGTGTGGATCAGCAAAAGCACAGCTCCAGCTATAACGGTAGTTTCCAGTTCCTCCACTTGCTATTGCTTTTGCTTTTCCTCTCTTCTGGCAGGTAGCAGGTTCAGTAACTACATCTAGGCTAAGGGGCGGACGATAAGGAACCTCTATGGAAGATACATAAGTACACCCTACTACGTCTGTAACCCGAACAGTATAAATACCAGGCAAAACATTTTCATTTTGGGCTATAGTAACACCATTAGACCAGCTATAACTATAGGGTGGAGTTCCACCTCTTGCTATCGCTATCAAATTAGCTACCTTTTGACAATTAGAAAACTCCACGCTAATAAAAGCCTCTATAGCAGGAGAGCTTAGAATAGTAGTACTTGCACTGGCAGTACAGCCGTAAATATCTATTACCTGTAAGTTATACCTACCAGGCCTTACAATAGTTCTCTCTGAAACATTCAAGCCCGGTTCATCTTCCCACATGTATACATATGGGCCCGTACCGCCTATTACATTAGCCCTGATAGCACCTCTTCTACCGCAAGTGCCATGGCTTACATCTAGGCTAATAGTTGGAATAGGATTTCTAACTACAAGTGTATCTGTTACCTGACAGCCCCTCGCATCTACCACAGTCACAGCACAAGAACCTGGTGCTATTTGAGGATTACCCTGAGTTGTTACACCGTTACACCAATAGAAAGTATACGGACCCTGCCCCCCTCCTACAATCGCAAATGCGCTTGCCCAAGGACTACGGCAAGTAGCATCATTAAACTTAAATGCTAGGGTTGGCTTTTCATAACTTTCTATCCTTACGCTGGCAGTTGCTAAACAACCATTTTTATCCGTAACTCTTAGAGCATAAGTACCCGCGCCAACCCCAATTAAATTCTGGGTAGTTGCACCGTTAGACCATTCAAAAATATACGGCGCACCTCCCCCTTGTACAGTAACATTAATAGCACCATCATTGCGGCAAGTACGCTCTGTAGCAGAGATAGTAAGCTGTGGAGGTGTTATAATAGGAATAAAAGTTGCCACTTGGACTTTACATCCTTGAGTATCTTTAATATCCACATATACACTATCACCCGCAACTAAATCTGGTATAATTAATTTTCCCGCGCTAAATGAAAAATTTTGTGCATCTAAAAGAATTCTTTCTTCTCCCCTCTTAATAATAACGCAGGCTATTAGTAAAGAATCCGTTTGTGCACTTTTAGCAGTTATGGTTAACTTATTTCCACTTCTTTGGCAAACACTCTCAATTTCTGTGTTTACCCTAATACAAAGATCTTCAGAAATAAGAGGCTCACTACCAACGTTTACCCGAGAAAATAAATTAGAAATATTAATACTATTTAAGACGTGAGACTGCCGCCCCCCCCAGATTGAACTTCTAGAGCTTTCAAAAAGTACATTCTTAAAATTACCACTAGTACTATATACGTTGCCTCCCCTTATTAGCAATATGCTGAACAGGGCTATATATAAAACAAAGTGGTAAGTATTGCCCTCCTTTATAATACTTGAAATTTTGCTGCCTAAAAGTTTAAGAGACAGGTACTTTCCTCTCGTACTCATAATTTCTCCTAAACTCAAGAATAAAAGAGAGCATTGCTGAAAAGAACTCGTCATTAGTCGAAGCTTAATAGTTGCTGCAAATATACAAACAATATACGTTTTTTCAATACAAATGTTTATTTTAAAGAATATTTAGATCAGATGGGTATATTTTTTATATACTTTAATTTTTCAAAGATATTTACCCAAATTATTAAGCAAGCTAGCCTTTATGGTAATAAACAAAAATAAACTTCTGGTGCGCCCAAGTATAAAACATCAAAGACACTTTGCTTCTTCTAGTGCAGAAATGCACCACCGATGCCCGCCGGCGTTATTGCTTTTATTTACTTGTAGTAAACTATTCAATGGTTATTATTTGAAAAAATTATCCCAGTTCTTAGTTTTGAGAAAGAGTATTGCTATATTGTAAATCCAAATTATGTTAATTAATCGCCTCGAAGTACAACAAGGAGCCGGAAACCGTCTCTTTTCTTATAATATCATTTTGCAAGAAAATGGGTTTCCTAAGCCTATTGTAATTTTCCTCCATGGCTTTAAAGGCTTTAAAGATTGGGGGTGCTTTCCACTTGCAGCTCAAACCTTAGCAAATAGGGGTCTAATTACTATTCCTATGAATTTTTCCCATAACGGTACTACTCTAGAAGCCCCAACAGAATTGGCAGACCTGGATGCCTTTGGAAATAATAATTTTTCTAAGGAACTAGAAGATATTCAAAAACTTCTTACTGCTCTTCCTGCAAAATTACCTGAAAAAGAAGTAGATTGGAATCGCGTGTACATAATAGGCCATAGCCGAGGAGGGGGCATCGCAATTATTGCCGCTGCTGAAAATGAAATTATCCGTAAAGTAGTAACTTGGGCGGGTGTGGCACGCCTAGGATTTGCTTCTTTAAAGCCAGAAGAAATAGAAGAATGGAAAACTAAGGGTGTACGTTATGTGTTAAATGCCCGAACTCATCAAGAAATGCCTCTCTATTATCAGCTTTATGAAGATTATATACAAAATCAAAAAAGATTCAACATTGAAGAAAAAATCAAAAATTTACATAAACCTATTTTAATTATTCATGGTACAGCAGATGAAAGTGTACCCTTTGGTTCAGCAAATTTACTGCACTCTTGGCAACCAGCAGCACAATTATTACTTATTGAGGGTGCTAACCATACCTTTGGGGGCTGTCATCCCTTCAATAGCAACCAGTTACCCGATCATTTTGAAAAAGTTATTCAAGCAACCGTACAATTCTTATTAAATTAAATAATACCTAATTTTTTTTATTATTTATTTTTGATTACTGCACTTTTCTCTACTATCGAATTTGACAATAAAAGTTGAAAGCAAATAAAAAAAGAAATACCCATTTGCCTTTCTAAAATAGACTCCACCAAGCTTGCAGAAAAAACAATCAGCAAAAAATAAAGATAGATTAGGGGCTGTTCCAATTTTCTCCAGTAAAATAAAGGCAGTAAAAAGCAAACTAGTAGTACAAGGGCAAGTGGTACCCCTAAACCTACACAATATTCTAACCACTGATTGTGAAAATCCTTAAGATGTGCTTCCGTGGGAACACCAGCAGAATATTGTTCATGATACTTTTCTAAGAGATAAGGTATGGAAGCAGGTCCTACCCCTAACCAAAGATTTTTACTTACTAATTCTACGCCCACTTGCCAAATAAAAAAGCGGTTTCCTAAAGAATAATACCGAAAGTGCTTCTGAGAACTCCAAATCTGCCAATCTTCTATGGTATTCTTTATTCTATTTTGCACCGAAGAAAAAGTAAAAATTCCTAAAAAAGCTAAAATGACTACTCCGCCTATTGCAAGCATAAACTTTCTAGAAAGTTGCCGGCTTAAAAGGAGATAAAAAAACACACCTATAATGCCTACGTAAAAGCTAAACAAGCCTGTGCGAGTAGCAAATAAATGCAAACACAGAATCAAAAATAAAGAAATTCCTACCCTATAGTAATAATGGATAGGGGCTAACTCCTTCACCCAACATAAACCAATTGCAAAAGCAGACATGAAACTAAAATAAATATGCGATATACTTTTGCTTAAACTAATAATAGGAATTGACTTAGATTGTAAAATACCGCGATTAATTTGCTCAAAGTGCAAAGTATAATTAATTAAAGTAGCTAAACTTACAAGCATTATGGTAGTAATAAAGCTAAGGTAAATCCATTTCTTTTGTTGGACACTAAAAGTTGGCGTAACTCCCCAAGCTAGAGGTATAATTAAAAATGGAAATTTATTTTTAAGCTCATGCCATATAAAGTTGGCATAAACCGTGAAAGCTATTGCAATTAAATGAACAATAAAAAAAGTACTTAAACTAAGCGCTAACTTATGATTAACAAACGCCCTGAAAGTAAAAGAGAAGGGATTAAAAAAAATATATAGTCCTATGGCCCCCACCCCTATACTTACAAGTGCTGGCGAGGTAGTAAGGCCTACTGCAATAAGCAAAAAACCAATAAAGGGCAAATACTCTTTGCCCCTAAAGAGAATAAATTTTAAAAATTGGAGCCAATTCTTCAAGGGGTTTGTTATTTTGTAATCCACTAACGTTTTTTTATATTTGACAAATATATGTAGTAAAACCAAATGGAATATACAGTGTCTCAAATTGCGGAAATGGTAGAAGGAACGATAGAAGGAGAAACCAACCGCATTATTACGCATCTAGCCACTATTGAAGAGGGTAAAGAAGGTGCCTTATGCTTTTTGCAAAATCCTAAATACCTTACAAATCTCCATAGCTCACAGGCAACCGCTGTTTTAGTTCCAATCGATTTTATGCCTAAAAATCCTGTTACCCCTACCCTTATTCGTTGCCAAGAGCCTTATTTGCAATTTGTAAAACTTATGCGTCAAGTAGCTAAGCCAGCAAAGCCTAAGCAAGGAATCGCTCCTACTGCTATTATAGAGCCTAGTGCTTCCATTCCCGATTCAACATCAATTGGTGATCTCGTTTATATAGGAGCCAATACCAAAATAGGGGAAAACGTAACTATCTACCCCCAAGTCTACTTAGGAGCTGAAGTTGAAATCGGAGATAACACTACCATTTACCCTGGTGTTGTAATTTATCATCAAGTAAAAATTGGTAAAAATTGTATTTTGCATAGCGGCTGCGTCATTGGTAGCGACGGATTTGGATACTTACAAGATAATGAGGGTAAACATATAAAAGTGCCCCAAATTGGCAAGGTAATTATAGAAGATGACGTAGAAATAGGTGCTAATACGTGCATAGATAGAGCAACGCTAGGAACTACTAAAATTGCTAAGGGGGTGAAAATTGATAATCTAGTTCACATTGCCCATAATGTAAGCATTGGAGAAAACACTATCATGGCAGCCCAAGTGGGAATTTCAGGTAGTACTCGTATTGGTAACCACTGTATGTTTGGCGGGCAGGTAGGCATTACAGGACATGTAGAAATTGCTGAAAAAACGCAATTAGGAGCCAAAGCAGGGGTTACCAAATCCATAAAAAAACCAGGACAAATTTTACGGGGCGGACCGGCACAGCCCTTGGAGCAGCAACTTAAGCAAGAAGCTTTACAACGCCGCTTACCTGAGCTTTTTGAAAGAATACAAGCTCTAGAAGAAAAATTAGTAAAAATTCAATCTTCTACTTAATATGCTATTGCCAATTAAGCAGCACACTATTGCTCAAGCGGTTTCGCTCAGCGGTATAGGATTGCATCAGGGCCTGCCCTGTACCATCACATTCCTACCCGCCCCTGAAAATCACGGATATTGCTTTAGAAGGATAGATCTACAGGGTAACCCCCTTGTGCGTGCTACAATAGAAAATGTCAAGTCTTGGGAACGCTCTACTACCCTAGCTGAAAACAATGTAGAAGTTCAAACAGTGGAGCATGTACTAGCTGCTTTAGCTGGCTCTCAATTAGACAATGTGCTTATTGAAATTTCTGGTCCGGAACCTCCAATTATGGATGGAAGTGCCCTTCCTTTTGTACAAGCTTTACACAATGCCGGCAAAAAAGAACAAGAGGCTAAAAGAGAATATTTCGTAATTGAAGAACCTATTTACTATCAAAATTCTGAAAACCAAAGTGAAATTTTTGCCCTACCCGGAGAAAAAGATATATTTCACATCTCTGTGAGTATCGACTACCATTCTAAAATAGTGGGTATTCAAAATGCAACCTTGCAAAATTTTGGTAATTTTGCTGCAGAGATTGCTCCAGCTCGCACTTTTTGTTTTCTTCATGAGCTTTTACCCCTACTAAAGGCGGGTTTAATTAAGGGAGGAAGTATTGAAAATGCCGTTGTTATAGTGGAAGAGTCAGTTGCAGATAGCTCAAAAGATATCCTGGCGCAACAGTTTAATTTAAGCAATATAGAAATACCCCAACAAGGCTACTTGAATAATACGCCTTTGCGTTTTGAAAATGAATTTGCTAGACATAAACTTTTAGACTTAATAGGGGACCTTGCCCTAGTAGGGGCACCTTTGATAGGCAAAATCATTGCCCTAAAGCCCGGGCACCAGGCAAATATTGGCTTTTCTAAACTACTTTATTCCAAAATCCAGCAAAAAAAAATCATTCGTAAATATCAAAAGGAAAGTGCTAATCAAGCTGTTTTTGATATTAATGCCATTGAAAAAATTTTACCGCACCGCTATCCTTTTCTGCTCGTAGACAGAATCACTAATTTTACAGCCGATAGTATCGAGGGAATAAAAAACGTGACCATTAATGAACCTTTCTTTAGTGGTCATTTTCAAGGGAATCCTATCATGCCAGGAGTTTTATTATTAGAATCGATGGCACAAGTAGGGGGTATTTTACTCCTCAATATTATAGAAAATCCCCAAGATCACTGGGTATATTTAGTAGCAATTGATAATGTTCGATTTAAAAAAACAGTAGTTCCTGGCGATCAAGTTATATTTAAGGTCAAGCTCCAAAACATGAAGCGCAATATTTGCAAAATGCACGGAAAGGCTTTCGTTGGAGATACCCTCGTTTCTGAAGCAGATTTTGTTGCTAGCTTGATCAAGAAAAATCTATGATTTCTATTTCTCCTCTAGCCTTTGTACATCCTGAAGCTCAAATTGGTAAAAGCGTAATAATCGAGCCCTTTGCAACGGTTTACGCCAATGTCCGCATCGGGGATAATTGCATAATTAGCCCTAATGTTGTAATTCATGAGGGTACCATCATCGGAAATAATTGTAAAATCCATACAGGTGCAGTAATAGGCTCTATTCCTCAAGATTTAAAATTTGTAGGAGAAGATTCTGTAGTTGAAATTGGCGATAATGTAATTATTCGAGAATTTGCTACCATTAATAGGGGTACTGCTTATAGTCAAAAAACCATCATTGAAGAAAATGTGCTTATTATGGCCTATGTGCATATTGCTCATGATTGCATTATTCGCAAAAATGCTATTCTTTCTAATGCAGTAAATGTAGCGGGACACGTAGAAATTGGCGAATATGCCGTGCTAGGAGGGCTTTGCGGAGTCCACCAGTTTTCCAAAATAGGAAAACATGCCATGATAGCAGCGGGCACAATTATACGCAAAGACGTTCCTCCTTATGTACTTGCGGGAAGAGAGCCTATTGCTTTTTTTGGCGTTAATCGGCGCGGTTTAAAAAGAAGGGGCTTTAGCAATGAGGAATTAGAACTTATCCAAAATATATATAGAATACTCTATCTTTCTAAACTCAATAATACTCAAGCAATAGAGCACATCAATGCAACCATTGAAGACTGTGAAATCAAAAGAGATATCGTAGATTTTATCCTTTCCTCGCAACGCGGCATTATTCGATGTGCCAATTCGATTCACCGATAAACAGTAAAATAACAAAAGTAAAAAAACGTGCTTTCCATAAACGCGCAAAAACTAAGCAAAAAATTTTTTGGAAAATGGATCTTCAAGGATATTTCTTTTTCTTTAGAAGGTGCGGGTGTACTTGCTGTCGTCGGTGAAAATGGAAGTGGAAAATCTACCCTACTTCGCATTGTAGCAGGGCAATTAATGCCTACTTCAGGTAAGTTAGACCTGAAGTGGAACGGAAAAAAGATTAAAAGTGAAAAAGTATATACTCTACTTTCCTACATGGCGCCAGCCATAGAATGTTACCCTCAACTTACCTTATGGGAAACCTATCAGCTGCACTTTCGTTTTAAGCCTTTGCGCCAAGGATATTCTATAAAAAGAATTTTTTCTATCTTATCTCTTGATTCTTTTTCTCACTTACCTCTTTTTCAACTTTCATCAGGTACATTGCAAAGAGCTAAATTAGGGCTCGCCCTCTTTGCAGATACCCCTCTTTTGCTACTAGACGAGCCTACCACCTTCATGGATGCCCCGAATGCAAATTATGCAATAAACCTAATTCAAGATTTAAGCTCTCAAAGACTACTTATTGTTGCTTCTAACCTGCAAAGGGAATATAGTTTTATCCACAATAGAATTATTTTGAAATAAAAGAACTCGTTTTTGATTTAAGTAAAAAAATACTTAATAAAAATTTTCCTTAATCTATTGATGTTTTTCGCTGAGAAGGGTACTAAAATTCAAGTTTCTCTCTTATTGTGGAAAATCTTTCACAAGCACGGGCCAAGGAGTTAATTATAGAAAAAAGTTTTGCCTTAGGTTTTAGCCATGTTGGTTTTTCTCAGGCTACCTTTTTAGAAAAAGAAGCCCGATACTTAGAAAAATGGCTAAAAGCTGGTAAGCATGGAAGTATGGCTTATATGGAAAATAACTTTGATAAACGAGTCGATCCCCGCAAACTCGTAGAGGGAACTCAAACTATAATTAGCTTATTATTTAATTATTTTCAAAAACAAGCACTAGAATTAGAAGGACCTAAAAAAGTCTCACGCTACGCTATTGGAGAAGATTATCACAGAATATTAAAAAACAAACTAAGTCAACTAGAAGAGTTTATAAAAGAACTTTTTCCCGGTGCTCAAACTAGAAGCTTTGTAGATTCTGCTCCTGTTATGGATAAAGTATGGGCAGCACGTTCAGGCCTAGGGTGGATAGGCAAGAATACGAATTTAATTGTAAAAGGAAAAGGATCTTGGTTTTTTATAGGAGAAATTATAACAGATATTCCTTTTCCCTATGATTTACCTCATGCAGATTTTTGTGGTACCTGTCAAAAGTGTATAGAGGCTTGCCCCACAGGTGCATTACAGCCCTACGAAATTGATGCTACTCTATGTATCTCGTACTGGACTATTGAATGGAAAGGAATGTTACGGGAAGAATGGAAATCAAAAATGGAAAATTGGGCTTTTGGCTGTGATATTTGCCAGGAAGTCTGTCCTTGGAATCGTTTCGCACAACCTACCCAAGAAATAAAATTTTTACCCCTTCCTTTTTTTCACGAATTTCAAAGTGAAAACTGGAAAAACCTTTCAGAACGAGCTTATCGAAGACTCGTAGCACACTCCCCTCTGAGTAGAATTCGCCTAAAAAAGTGGCTAAATAATTTAGGAATACAATAAAAGTTTGGTCTCAGAAATAAGAAATGAAGCAATAACTGTAATTTTTTTATTTAATTTGTTTTTCAACTAAAAATTTGATTTTTGTACTCATTTAGGTTAGAAAAAAATTTTAAGTAACTTGCAGCAAAATGCAAATATGACCTCTTTATTGATACGCAACGCAAAAATAGTAAATGAAAATAGTATTGAGGAAAAAGACGTTTTTATTCAGGGAAACCTCATTCATACAATAGGTACCCATTTAAAGAATATTGCAGATATTACTATAGAGGGCCAAGGTCTATATTTATTACCCGGACTTATTGATGATCAGGTACATTTTCGAGAACCCGGCTTTACTTATAAAGGTAGTATATGGAGTGAGTCTCGAGCTGCTATTGCGGGGGGAGTTACCACTTACATGGAAATGCCTAACACTTTTCCTCCTACTACCACTATAGAACTACTCGAAGAAAAATACAAAATAGCAGCCCAAAATTCTTTTGCTAATTATTCTTTTTTCTTAGGAGCAACTAACGATAATCTTTCGGAACTTCTAAAGTTAGATTTGAATCAAAATTGTGGAGTTAAAGTATTTATGGGCTCTTCTACAGGAAGTTTATTGGTAGATTCAGAAGAAGCTTTAGAAGCTATTTTTTCTCAAGTACCCGCCTTAATTGCTACGCATTGCGAAGATGAAAATACCATTAAAAATAATATGCTCTTTTACACGGCCAATTGGGGAGAAAAACTTTGTGCGGAGTATCATCCTCAAATACGTTCTCGTCAAGCATGCTGGCTTTCCACTTATAAGGCTATTCAACTAGCCCAAAAATATAATACTCGGCTACATGTTTTACATATTTCCACCCAAGAAGAGCTAAATTTATTCAATAATAAAATTCCGATTTCAGAAAAAAGAATCACGGCAGAAGCTTGCATTCACCATCTTTGGTTTTCCAAGGAAGATTATGCCCAACTAGGAAACTTAATCAAATGGAACCCCGCTATCAAAAATGCTACGGATAGAGAAGCCCTAAGAAAAGCCGTTAGGAACAATACAATTGATGTGATTGCCACTGACCACGCTCCCCATGCTTTAGAAGAAAAACAACAACCCTATATATCTGCCCCCTCAGGCGGCCCTCTAGTACAACATGCTCTACTTGCCCTACTTGAACTCCATAAAAAAGGAGTATTTACTTTGGAAGAAATAGTAAATAAAACTAGTCACAATGTAGCCATTTGCTTTAAAATACAAAAAAGAGGATTTATTCGTGAAGGATATTATGCTGATTTAGTTCTAGTAGACCTAAATACCACCCAAAAAGTAACAAAAAAAAATCTTCTCTACCACTGCCAATGGTCTCCTTTTGAAGGACAAATTTTCAATAGTACCATCTTATACACTATCTTAAATGGTCAAATAGTATATCATAATGGAAAAATTTTAGGAAAGCCAAGTGGAAAAAGAATTGAATTCTATACTTCACAAGAAGACTAAAGCTAGAATAGAATAAATTTTTATGAAATGCAGCAATTTAAAAAAACATTTTATTAGGTTATCTTTATCTATCTGTGTATTAATAATCCAAGGATGTCAACAAGAAAAAAGCAATTTCTACGAAGCCACAACGACCAACCAAGAAACTTTAAGAGAAGGTGAGTACACCGATACTCTTGCAAATGGCAAGCTTATAAGAAAAGCTATTTACAAAGGGGGACGGTTATGGGAAATAATTGAACAAAAAGATAGCAGTGGTAAGAATCTGGAAAGCGGTAGTTTTCAAAAGGGTAATGGCATTCTAAATATATATGCTCCTACAGGAAAACTATATGCACGACAATCTATGCAGGGCGGAGTTGCCCACGGCAACACTGAAATTTTAGATACTGCGGGTAATACTATAGCAATTTTGGAGTATCATCATGGTGTTCTATCTCAAGCTCAAATTATAGGAAGCCATATCGAAAAAGATGGAAAGACCAAAAATGTAAACTTCGATACCAAAGAAACAGATAAAATTATACTCCAATTTAAGGCCGGTAACAGTAATGCACTATACCAAAGCTTATTAGGAGAATTCAAAAAACAAGAAAATCCTACTACCTTTAAGAAATACTTAGATTTTTTAAAAGAACTATATGGCGAACTTAAAGAATACAAAATGGAAACCTATAATTTAGTAAAACATGCTCAGTTAGGCGAAGGGGCGGAGGTATTATACTTGTGCCGCTTTGCTTATTGCAGGGGAGCCATAGCCATGAAATTTTTTAGAGAAAATGATCAATTTAAATTAGCTGACTTTTCTATTCAAGCAGAACCTTATACGCCTATCATTCAAATTACTCGTATAGGTAATCCTATTATGGAGAATCTAAAAGCAGGTAATTACAATGAAATTTACAATAACGCCTCAGAACGCTTTAAAAATACTACTCCTAAAAATCAATTTGATGCAACTATAGAAAAATTACGACAACTAGGAAATATTACCAGTTTTCAGTTGTATCAGCACCAAGTAGGACTTGCTCAAGGGAAAATTGTAGTAGTCATGATTTATGAAGTAAATATAGGTACAAAAGAAAACTACTTTGAAATCTCCATGACAGAACAAAGCAATAACAAGTTTATCCTAGAAGGCATACAACTATTGAAATAATATGAAAATTATTTGTGTAGGTCGCAATTATGCTGCACACGCTAAAGAAATGCAGGCTGAAATTCCTCAAAAACCTGTTATTTTTATGAAACCGGATACGGCAGTGCTAAAACCAGGGCAAGATTTTTACTACCCAGATTTTAGCAAGGAAATCCACTATGAATGCGAAGTATTTTTTAGAATAGGAGCAGAGGGCAAATATATCAGTCCTAAATTTGTATATCGCCATATAGACGGAATAGGGCTAGGCTTAGACCTGACAGCAAGAGACTTACAACAACAATTAAAAGCCCAAGGATTGCCCTGGGAAATAGCCAAAGCATTTAATGGTTCAGCCCTTATCTCTGAAATTTACCCTCTTCGAAACGCTGGCAATAAAAACGAAGAAGGGGCTTTTATCGATTATAAAGATATTCAAAATTTACACTTTGAACTGAAAGTGAACGGAGAATTGCGCCAAAGGGGGTATACTGGAGATTGGATTTTTCCCTTAGAAACATTAGTAGCGTACATTTCTCAATTTTTTACTCTAAAGACCGGTGATTTAATTTTTACCGGAACGCCTGCGGGCGTAGGCCCTATCCATATTGGAGATATTCTCGAGGGATATTTACAGAGCAAAAAAATGTTTACTTTTCGAGTGATGTAAAATATGCAAATTCAAAAAAAACTTACCCTTACTATCTGCCTAGATTTGAAGGAGGGTTCTTTAGAGGCGGTACATAGCAGTCAAGATAAAGTTGAAGAAGTTTTATTAAGGCTTTTTGCAGCAGCCCAGCTTCTTGACGATTTAAGCGGCATGTGGTTAAAAGAAAGTAGCCAACCTCGCGTCGACCAAGATAATCTACAAGATTTAGAAACGTGTCAACACTTTTTGGAAGTATACTCTCAAACCCTACTGGAACAACTACAACTAATGATGAAATAAATTTAAATTCTACTTATTACAGTAATTTTTCATAGCACTTTCTGCTGCTATGTAACCATTTGTAGAAGCTACATTTAAATCGGCACACCCCCCAGCTACATCTCCAAGATTTAGTTTTGTAATACCTCTATTATAGTACGTCTCCCAATCTTGAGGATTAATTTTTAGGGCTTGCTCAAAATCCTGGAGTGCCTCTTTATATTGTTTAAGTTTTTGTTTAGCTACCCCTCTGTTATTAAAGCTCCAAGCCATGGTAGGTTCTAATTCAATAGCCTTAGTAAAATCCAAAATAGCGCCCGCATATTCTTTCATTGCGAGCTTAACTGTTCCACTGCCATAATGGGCACTTGCAGAACGAGGCTCCAAGTTGATAGCCGCTTGGTAATCTAAAAGAGCCCCTTTTGTATCTCCTAACTGCAGGCGTAAAGCTGCCCTATTTTGCAATGCTGCATTATCTTGCGGGAAAAGCTCTATAGATCGATTGTAGTCTTCTAGGGCTTCCTGCAAATTGCCCATCTTTTGCTTTACAATAGCTCTATATAAATAGGCTTTAGGCTCTTTTGTAATGTTTTGAATAAAACGATCTAAAAAAGGAAGAGCCTGCGCCCATTGTTGTTTTTCAACATAATACTGCACTACCCTTTGAACTATTTCCCAGTCTTGGGGATTTAGACCCAAATATTGAACCAAATCTTGTAGAGCTGCCTCCTTACCCACAGTTTCTTCTTTGAGCTTACTGCTCATCAAGTAGTAAGCAGGCTCGGGGTTGGGGTATATCTCTTTAATTTTTTCTAGGTCTGACTTTAATCCTCCCCAGTCTTTGGTTATAAGCCTACAATTAGCCCTTCCACTTAGAGCCCCTAGGTGGTTAGGATTTGATTGCAAGAACTGGTTATAATCTAGGATAGCCCCTGTACAATCTTTTAGCTTTGATTTAGCAATAGCACGAATATAATAAATATCAGGCTGTATAATTTTTAGTTCAATAACACGATTACAATCTTGAATTGCCCCTGCAAAATCATTTAATGCCAATTTCACTTTAGCCCTATTCAAATAAGCGGTTGCTAAGGCAGGATTTAACTCAGCAGCTTTATTTAGATGTTGTAAAGCTAGTGAATACTCATTTTGTAAATAATGAGCTATTCCTAACCCTAAATAGGCTAGTGCAAATTGGGGATCTAGAGAAATTACTTTTGTAAAATCTGAAATAGCAGCCTGATTATTTCCTAGAATGGCATTCAAACTTGCTCGAAAATAATACAGCTCGCTATTTTGTTCATTTTTCTGCAAAACAATATCAATATCTTTCAAAGCTGCAGAATATTCTTTATTATTCTGCTTAATTAAAGCGCTCAAAAGCAGAGCATTGGTGTGCTCTTTAGAAAACATCAATATTTTATCCACATCTTTTTTACTTTGTACCCAATCTCCTTGTTGGTATCTAAGCTGGGCTCGTAAAAATAGAGCTTCTATGTGATCAGGGTTAATTTCTAATGCCCTAGTAACATCTGCTAATGCTTTACTAGGATCATTTTCTTTCAATAAAAGGGCTCTATTATAATAGGCATCGGCCAATTTCGGGTTATAGATAATTGCCTGCGAGTAGTCACTATTAGCCCCTAATTTATCACTCAGCAATTGCTTATAAATTCCACGCTGAAACCAAGCAGCTGCGTACTGAGGCGCATATTGTAGAGCCGAATCACAATCTTGCACCGCGCCTTTAAGGTCATTAATTTCCTTTTTAGCAATACTTCTATTCAAATAAGCCAAAGCATAATTTTTTTCTGTACTGATAATTTTAGTGTAGTCTTTAATAGCTTCCCTAAATTCTTTTTGAGCAAAATAAATATTGCCTCTTAGTAAAAAAGCACTAGAAAATTTGGGGTATTGGGTAATAGTTTTATTAATCTCCTCTAAAGCAGTACGCAGGTCACCTGCCCGATAGGCAAACCAACTTTTACAAAAGCCTCCAATATCAGAATCGGGAACTATTGCTAATACCTGCTCCCTATAAGCTTGAATCAAAGAATCATTTTCAGTTTCAAAAGAGGCTTTAAATAACTCCCAGGCTTTCTTGTATTCTTTATTTACTCCCTGCCCCCAAGAGTTTCTGGAAAGAAGAAAAAACACAAAAAAGTAAATTAAGTAAAGAGAAGAACGCATATCTTTTGGCATCAATTAGCTTTGAAAATACAGCATTTTTTTACTCTAAATATCGTATAGATATAAAAAAATATTAGTTATTATGAAAATAAAATAGTTGGTAAATAAGGTTGGGGTAGAGTATAGGAGTATATAAAAATATAAGTTTTATTGTTTTTGTTTATTTTTTAAATACTGTTGTATAGTAGGCATCATTCCTTCTTTTTGCGAATGATTAGGGTTAATTTGCAAAGTTTGTATCCAAGCTTTAGCAGCCTCCGTCATATTTTGAGCTTGATAATAAGCCCATCCTAGACCATACCAATGATCAGCATTATGAGGCGCAGTCTGTACTGCTATTTTGTAATTAAAAATAGCAGAGTCTAGCTGTTGGTTAAGCGCAAAATAGAGCCCTAAATTTGAGTATACCGCAGGATCTTGAGGAGCATATTCTCTAGCTTTACGAGCAAACATGAGCGCCTTTGCTAAATCATTCTGATTCTGAGCATTTTGCGCTCTCGTAATGTACACTTTAGCCAGATTGTTTCTAACATTTCCGTGCCTAGGATTAATCTTTTCCCCTTGTTTATAGCAATACTCCTCCTCATCGAGATTTTTACGAGCATAAGCTAATAGTCCTTTTTCTACCCAGGCATCAATAAAAAAAGGAGCTACTTTAAGTGTGTGATTTATATACTTTTCCGAAAGCTGAAAATACCTTTCTCTTTCTTGTGGGTCACTTGCCTTTTCCCCCAGCTCTCGATACGCCAGTGCAGCTGCTTTCGTACCCATCACACTATCTGGACATTTATCCCTATCTGCTAAAAATAAAGTATGATTGTCTTTCCAATCTTTACATCGACTACTAGTTTGAATAAAAAACAACAACACAACGCCCCCTACAGAAGCCATTACTATTTGCTTCCAAATTAATCTTTGCTTATTAATAGCATTCATGAAAGCAGATACTCCTACTGCTACTCCTAAACAAACAGCAAAAGAGGCTTGATAAAGAAAACGCTCTCCTACATAACCCCCAATATTTACTACAAGGTTAGAAATCAAAAATATAGAAATTAGATAAAAAAGAATGCAAAATACCCTAGCTCTTAGATAAGGATTGAATACAACTTTTTTTCTAATACTCAAAAAAGTATAATAGAGTGCCCAAGCACCAGCTCCTATATGTAGTAGAAGCGAGATAAGCGCCTTAGGGTTAGCAAAAGTTTGATAGTAAATTTCTCGGTAATAATAGTGCCAAGATAAAGGGTGGGGGAAGAATAACATTTTCAAATACCTCCCTAATATCCAAAATATTGTAGCTAACTTTTCGTGCAAAGAAGCTGCGTAATAAAAATTACCAATATAGTCCTGGCTAGGATTAGCTAAAGTAAAACCAACTATTCTATAACGCAGTAAAATAAATAATATTGCTATACTTAAGTAAATACTAGTTATTTGGAATACTTTTCCAAGGGTTAATCTTCTATATAGTAGTAACATTAAGGGAATAATTCCTATAAGATTAACTCCATTTTCCTTGGAAAGCATTGCCAAAAAAAAACTTATACAAGAAAAGACGATCCACCTATAATTTTTCTTTTCCAAGTACCTAAGAAGTAGTAAAAGAGAAAGCAACATAAACAAAAAAGTAAGCACTTCATCTCTTCCTTTCAAATTTGCCACTGCCTCCGTGTGGATAGGATGAAGTATAAAAAAAAGCATAGTTAAAAATCCAATTTCTTTCTGCTCAGGGTGTAAATAACGAACCAGCAATACTAAGATTAAGCAACCCGTGATAGCCAATAATAAAATATTAATTAAATGACTTTTGGGCAGGGCTTTATCTTTCCAAATACCTATTTCAATAGCAAAAGTAACAAATGAAAGAGGACGATAATACCGTGCCTCAAATTCACTACCCTCTCCTAAATATCCTCTAAGGCTATCATGTAAAAGGAGGTCTTTTATTCCTGCAAAACCTTTTTGAGTAAACTTATTCTGAACTATAGAAACATAATCATCAAGAGCATATTGATTTTTAAGAGTAGTCCAGTAAGCAGCTATAGATAGAATAAAAGCGAGGATAAATCCTATATATAAGTTTTGCCACCAAGCAGGCTTTTTGGGAGGAATTTGCGTTTTTGATATGGGCTTGGATGATAAATTTAAGTTCTTACTAGATTGGGCAGAATGCATACTGCTCTCTATCTTCAAATCAAAGAATTCTCAAAAATTCCTGCCTTCCACAAGACTAGGAGTTTTGGTAAACAATAAGAGTACACAAAAATTAATCCTTCAAGCGACCCCCTGCAAAATAGTAGCGCCGCCAATAAGGCTCATTTAAGTCACTCACAATCACACCCAACCCTGAAGAAGCATGTACAAATTTATTATTTTTTAAATAAAGCCCTACATGAAATATATAATTGCCACGAATAAAAAATACCATATCCCCTTCCTTTAAATTTTCTTTTTCTATCTTTTGACAAATTTGATAAATATTGCCAGCTACTCGAGGAATCTTTCGCTGGTAGAGAGAATCTACTAAAATACCTACAAACCCCGAGCAGTCTACACCATACTTAGAGTTCCCCCCCCAAACATAAGGAGTACGGTGCCACCGCATAATAAATTCATACAAGGGCTGACTATCATAAGGCCCTAATTCTAGATTATAATTCCTTAAAAAGAAGTCTTGTAATTTAGTATTAATACGGTAATAAGAAGACAAATTAGATAATTCGCCGGTACTCTCTGCCAGAATGTCTATACTTTGAATTAGTTTGTATGTAACGTTTTGTATTTTCATTAAATCAAATGACTCAGTATTAGAGTTAATATCCAAACTCCCTATTAAAGCAAAATTTCCACGACTCCTATTCTTAGAAGTGCTAAGCATATCCCAATATTCCCAATTACCTGCCTCTTCCGCAACAGCGTAGCCATCTCCTTCCCATACTTTAAAAGTACTAGAACGCGTGCTTTTTAAATTGCTAATCCTAGAAAACTCCTCTAAATTGTCTTGCTCACTGCTCCCTCCTTCCCAAATTTTGAAAGTAATAGAAGAAAATTCACTACTTATACTATCTGCAGTTACAGCTTTTGCACTTACGTGAACATGCAGAAAAAATATAATAAATAATAGCAACCAATAACCCTTAACTTGCGTATACCTCATAGCATAAAATCGAGAACATGTAAACAGCGGGTACGCAATATTAGGTATTTTTAATTTGGTAGTAAGCTTAAAAGTTCTTCTTTTTTTGAACAAGTGTTAATGGGTATAAATAGCTACTACAATGGAAAACTTGCTAGGGCAAAATAGGAGCACCGTTAGAGTTAAAAGACTGAATTTCATAGAGTTTTCTATATAAGCCATTCTTACGCAAAAGTTCTGTGTGAGTTCCCTGCTCCTCTATCTGACCATTATTCAACACAATAATCTTATCTGCGTTTTGAATTGTAGATAACCGATGTGCTATTACGATGCAGGTACGATTAACAATAATGCGATCAAGAGCCTGCTGAACGAGTTTCTCCGATTCTGAATCCAAAGCCGAAGTAGCTTCATCTAATATCAAAACGCAAGGGTCTTTAAGAATGGCACGTGCTAAAGCAATACGTTGGCGCTGCCCTCCGGATAAACGACTTCCTCTTTCTCCTATTATTGTTTGGTAACCAGCAGCCATTTGTGAAATGAAACCGCTTGCATTTGCCACTTGAGCAGCCTCTACTATTTTTGGCTGAGGATAATTAGGCTCACCGTAAGCAATATTATGCGCAATAGTATCATTAAACAAAATAGCCTCCTGAGTAACAATACCCATCTGGGATCTAAGGCTAATTGGATTAATGTCGCTGTAATTTTCGTCATCCCAAAAAATATTGCCTTGAGTAGGCTCATAAAATCGCGCAATAAGATCTATTAGGGTTGTTTTTCCTGCTCCAGAAGGCCCTATAATAGCAACAGTTTCGCCTTTCTTTATACTAAAACTAAGATTTTTCAATACCATCTGCTCCCCATATGAAAAAGAAACATTTTCAAATCGAATTTCTTTTTGCAAAGGCCCTACTTGCTTGCCGTAATTTTTTTCAGTTGCCTGTACCGGCTCGTTTAAAAAAGCTACTATTCTATCATAAGAAACTATTGCCTTTTGGATCCGAGAAATAGCACTAGAAAAAGTTTTAATGGGTGCTATCATTTGTGAAAACAATACAATAAATCCAATAAACTCAGAAGGTTTTAGTTCCATCTGAGAAGCAATGATAAGAGAAGCACCATAGTATATAATGAACAGTATAACAGCTACAGTGAGTATCTCTGTTACGGGAGAAGCTAGTTCGGAACGCCTTTGTAATTTAATACTAATCTGGGTATACTTTTTATTAAAGTTAGCATATCGCTTCTTTTCGTACTCCTCCTTAGAATAGGCTTTTACTATTCGAATACCACTAATAAACTCATCCAACATACTAAGTAGCTGGTCAAAAAGCATCTGCCCCTTGCGAGCATTATTTCTTAAAGACCGCGAGATTTTGTTTATAAAAAAACCTGTAACAGGAAGCACAATCAACGTAAGTAAGCTCAATTTCCACGAAATAATAAACATCAAGGCAAGAAAAATTATCATTGTAATAGGATCTGAAAAGAGCGGCATAAGAGTTCCTAATACAGCTCGCTGAATCACCTCCACGTCACTAACTACTAAAGAAAGCAAGTGACCTTTTTGCTTATGGGTATAAAAAGATAGAGATAATTGGGCAAGGTGCTCGAAAATTTTATCTCTTATATTTTGAATAATACTAAGCTCCAAAGGAGTAATTTTCCAGCTACTTAAATACCGAAAAAAATTTTTAAGCAATATGGCAATAAAAACAAAAACGCAAAACCACCCTAAAACAATAGCTTTGCCGTAAATTGCCATTTGAGAATATAGCCAAAAAAAAGCATTCCGTTTTATCGCTTCTAAAGAAAACCAATTCCATTCTGCTCTTTGTGGCGCAGCATCTTGGGCAAAAATAATTTCCAGAAAGGGAATTATTAAAGTTAAAGTAAAGGCACTTAGAAGATTGTATAAGCCTAAAAATAAAAATGCTATAGATAAATTTTTACTAAAATTTTTTCCATATCTTAAGATTTCAAAATATTTTTTCATGTAATATAAAACTGTTAAAGTACTAAAAGTTTATGTATTTTTATATTGTTGGTAATAAACTTTTCAAATATTAATATTTTTCTGAAAATTATTTTTTCTACAAAAATAAATAGCTAGCTCGATTCAATACGCTCCTACCCGTACATTTTGTATTTCAAGACAAACTTTAAAACCTGCTGGTCTTTAATACAAATAAACTGGTTTTAACTAATCTTATTAAACCTCGAAGATTTTATAAAGTTTATTAAAGACTGTATTTTTTAGCTACACCAATAATTCAAAAGTCATCTTAAAGCAAGTTCAAAGACTTTACTTGGTTTATTAATTCAAATCAATAAATTTATTTTAAAAATAAAAAACCCGCCCTATCCATGGATAGAGCAGGTTTTGAAGCCAATCAGAACAAAACTTCCTTAAGATTATTCCACCACCTGCACTCTTGCCTGATAACGTCTACTTCCCTGCAATACCTCCACCAAATACACCCCACTCCCCAATCCCCCTATCCTCTCGCCTATCACCTGACGGCCTACCTCCACCTCTATTTCTTCCTCATGTACTACCCTGCCCCCCATATCATAAACCCGCAATACCGCCAAGCCACCTTCACCCGACTCATACTCTATCCGAAACGCCCCACGGCTCGGATTCGGGTATACAATCAAACTAAAATCCCCTCCAATTATACTCCCCCTAGAAGCCGACATCACCGCACTCACCACCTCGCTCCATTCCGAACGAACCCCACTCCCCGCAGAACAACTCGTACAATTCGTACGAACTCGAAAACTATACACCCGGTTCCCCTCCAACCCCTCTATCACTACCGTCCGGTTCGGATGCGGCACCAACACCTGCAACCACGTAGAGGGATCACTCCCCGCTATCCCGTACGACACCACGTAACATACCCCACCCCCTTCCACCGGCAACTGCCAACTCACCACCGCCCTTCCCCCGCCCTGACCTACCGCAGAAACACCCCGCACCGTCGGACACCCACTCCCGCAATCCCTTACTTCCACCCGCGCCGTAACTACTCGCGACGTGCACCCCCCCACACTCACCACCAACGAATATACCCCACCATCACCTAACCCTACCCCACTTCGTACAGGATTCTGTAAGGTAGAACTCCATCCCCCAGGGCCGCTCCAATGATACTGCCCCCCACTCACCCACGGCGCCACCAACTCCAAGTCCCCGCCCACGCACACCGGACCATTATGTGAAATCCCACTCACCACCGGCACCGGTTGAATCACCACATTCACGCTCGATACCCCACTCCGACATCCATTCAATGTTGCATACACCGTATATACCCCACCATCCAGCGTGCCCACATTCACCCGAACCGGATTCTGCACCCCAGAACTAAACCCATTCGGGCCGCTCCACGTGTATACCGCCCCAGGTATCGTACTCGCCCCTAGCTGCAACGTCTGACCCGCACATAACGGACCGTTCGACGTAGCCACCGGCGCCTCCGGCGTAGCTCGCACCTGCACCATCACAGAACTCGCCACCGACGTACAACCCCCCACTAC
>JANWXU010000001.1 GCA_025057395.1 Bacteroidia bacterium
CCCGGGGCTGTACCCGATCTTCGGGGTTGCCGGGGGGGGGGGGGGGGCGGGGGTGGTGCCGGGGGCGTCGGCGGTACGGGTGGCGCAGGGGGTGGCGGCGGTGGTGGTTCTTTTGCTCTTTTTTTATGGAACAGTGCTAATGGTGCTTTTTTACGAGACCTAAACTTATTTAGTGGCATTCCCGGGAAGGGGAGACCAGGAGCTCCAGGTGGTGAGGGTGGCGAAGGAGGGATAGGAGGGGAGGGGGGTTATGATTGTAATATTCGGGGCAACAATCCACCCTGTGCAGCAGGTTGTGAGGGAGGAAAAGGAGGTAAAGGAGGTAATGGCGGAAAAGGGGGCAGGGGAGGAAAGGGCGGAAATGGAGTAGATGGGGTTTCAGAAGTCTTTATTCAAAGAGGAAGCACAGACTTAGTAAGTTTAATAAATGTAAATTGTTTTGGCTGCGAACCTAAAATTGCGATAGAAAATCGTGGCTGTAGTCGTTCAGTGGTTAAGTTCAGGGTTCTTGACCCCTTGCCCAATACAGAATACTTATGGGAGTTAGGTGCGGATGCCCGCCCCAGTACGATAGCTGGTCCTGAAGCTGAAGCTGTATTTTTGAATACAGGTAAAAAGACGATTACCCTGAAAGTAGGAGCGTTTTCTTATATTTTTACCCATTTTGTAGATTTGCCTTTTGAAGGATTAAAGCCAGATACTGCCCGTAGCTCAGGGCGTCATTTGGTATGTGTAGGTCAAAGTGTTGGTTATCAAGCTAAAACTAGTCCTGAAATCATAGAATATTGGTGGCAAACTCGTGGCCCAGGAGGGTGGGTTTCCACTGTTGCTAATACTCCTGATTATACTACTCCTCCCTTACCTCGGGTAGGTGATTATTACGTATACCATAGAGTTAAAACTCGTTGCTGTGGATATTCTATGGTAGATTCTTTTTTGGTTCGAGTTATTCCTACTATAGAAAGAATTAGTCTAAACCTAATTGCTACAAGTAGAACAGAAATTTGTCCGGGTACTCCTGTGGAGCTGCGAGCGATAGTTACTCCTGAAGCTGAATTGATACCGTACTACCAATGGAAAATTAATGGCAATCTTTGGGGGGCTCTTAGTAGGAATAATTCAATTATTCTTAGAAATTTAAAGGACCAAGATGAAATTAGTGTTGTGCTAAAACCAGAATACTTTTGCACTAATTTACCTCCGCAAGGATTAGAGAGTAATAAGATTCGGATTCGTGTTTTTCCAAAGCCTGAGGCTACTTGTTTGCGCCCTTTTCCAGTACGGCCAAGTAATCCCACTCGCCTGAGAGCAACTCTTCAAGGAGGAACCCCTCCCTTTACTTATAGTTGGGATTTGGGTAATGGTTTCACAAAAGAGGGCAGTACTTCAACCAATAATATTCAAGAGACGGTAGTTTATGGAGGCTCAGGTAATTATACAGCTACGCTCATTGTAAAGGATGCTAATGGATGTGCTGATACCTGTAAAACGCTTGTGGAGATTGTTTCTGTAACGCAGCCCCTACAAGCGAAGATAACTAATGTTTTTCCCCAACAGGGTTGTGATAGTTTATTAGTTACTTTTGAAGCTTCTAGCTCGGTAGCTGAAGCAGAATTTTTTTGGGTTTTTTCGGACGGCAATGATACTTTAAGAGGCAATCCAGTTACTAAAAAGTTTAAGGGTAGCGGCTCTTATAATGCCACTATGTATGCAAGTTACCTAGGAGATGTTGTTAAAGACCAGAGTTCAACAATACAGATTTTTGAAACGCCTAAGCCTGCAATCTCTTATGTGGCACCTAAGAGGTGTAAAAATGCACCTATTCTATTTAGAAGCGATAGCAGAATAGCTAAATTTTGGCAATGGAAATTTAGCGATCTACCAGGTACTACAATACAGGAAGCTACTACTCTTAGGCGCTACTCCTCAACGGGGATTTATACAATAGAGCTAACAGTTTTTAATAGCGACTTTGATGGCAATCCCGTTTGCCCAGCTAAGGCTACTACTACTATCGAAATTGGGAATACTCCTATTCCTAATTTTGTTCCCGAACAAAAAATAACCGGCTGTGTACCATACAAATTAGTTTTGAAAAACAAAAGTATAGCCGGCAGTCCTCAAAATACCTTTACCTGGAATTGGGGAGATGGTAAAAGCTTAGTACAGTTAAATGTTGAACCTGATGATACGGTTAGCTACACATATCTTTTGGAGGGAACTTATAGTTTAGGACTCAAAATTGTAAACTCCTTTGGTTGTGATTCTAGCATTCTTCGTGAAAATTGGGTGCAAGTTTTGCCTCGACCTAAGGCACGGATAAAAGTGGATAGCGAATTGGCTACAAATAATCAACGTTTTATAGTAAAATTACCTAAAACAAATCTTTATTTTGAAAATGCTAGTTTAAATGCTTCTAATTTTAAGTGGCTTTTTAGGGCTTTTCCTATAAAGGAATGTTTTTTTGGGGCAGATTCCTGTCAGTGGCAATTTAAGGAAGGGAGTTTTGCAGATAGGCGTTTTATGATTGACTTCCCACAACCCTGTAGCTATACCCTACAATTGCATGCAGATAATGGTTACTGTGCAGATTCATTCCAAGTACAAATTCGTTCGCACGCTTCTTTTTTAGAGGTTCCTAATGTTTTTTCTCCTAATGGCGATGGCATTAATGATATTTTAGTAATTGATGTGCGCGGCTTTGAGTATACTCTGCAAATTTATAACCGCTGGGGGCAAAAGGTATTTACGGGTACTAATAATCAATTTTGGAATGGGGGGTGGGATAACAATATAAACGATCCATGTACTGAAGGCGTTTATATTTATCATTTAAAAACCGAGTGTTCTTTGGAAGAGGGCACCTATATAGATCGTACAGGTACAATCACTTTGATTCGTTAGTAAGGCTGTGAAAATTTTAAAGAATTTATATTTTTTAAGAGGCTATTACGCTACATTATTATTATTCTGGTTAATTGCAACTTTATTAATTGGACAACTGGGGTATGTAGAAAGTTTTTTGTTTTTGAATCAGTTTTATACGCCGTGGTTAGATATTATTATACCGCCTTTCACTCATTTGGCTGATAGTATTATTTTGGTAGCTTTAGTAACTATACTTCTTATTCGAAGAAATGCCGCTTTGCTAGCCCTTGCTTTAATGAGCTTGAGTATTTGCGGTATTTTGGTAATAGGGCTAAAAAAATATATCTTCTATGATTGGCACCGTCCTTTAGAGATTTTAGGCAGTACCCAAGCCTTTCATTGCCTGGTCCCTATTCGATATCATTCTTTCCCTTCAGGACATGCTAGTACTATTATGAGCGTGCTGCCCATGATTGCTTTTTTTTATCGCTATCGTGCCTTATGGGTACAAGTGCTGGTAGCTTGCATAGGCATTTTTATTGCGTATACGCGAGTGTACATTGGCGTTCATTTTTTAGCGGATATTTTGGTGGGAAGTGTTTTAAGTACTGTAGTTGCTACTTTTATTCTTGTTTTTGCTTACGACGCTGTGCAGGAAAAGTTACTATCTATAGATTTTTATGCAAAACAGGGCTTGCGCCGGGGTATTATATGGCTAGGATATATACTTTTATTTATGGGCATTTTACGCATAAATGGATTTTTAGGAGTTGAGCCATTTTAATTAAAATTTAGCTTGGGTTTGCCAAAAATGTTCTACCTGTTGGGTAAAAAGTTCTTGCATAGGACCAGCTCCCCATTCTTGATGCTCTTGTTCATTCCAAAGCTCGGGGAAAAATATGACATGTTGCTTCTTGGGAGGTAAATATTCTTTCCAATTTGTGCCTCCTGTACCTTGGGTTATAGTGGCGGGATAAGGTTGAGAAAAGTATTTAGCAGCTACTTTGTAGTGGCTAAGAGGCCAAAATACATTTGCTTGTAAGTCAAAATTGCGTAGGCTCTCAATTATTTCTTTATCATTTTTTATATCTTCAGATAGATTTTGATAATAAAACCACAAGTTTTTTTCTCGACATGCTTCTGCTAGAGCGTATAATTGGGTATCGTATTTTTCTTCAAATCTTTTTAGGGTAACTGTTTTTTCACCGTCTTCTTCTCTGCGGTTACCATATTTCCAATATAAATTGGCGTAAATTTCAGAAAGAGGAGAGCAAGAATCATATTTTTTTCGCAAAGGATAGTGCACTAGGTTAATTAAAGTAGTACTTTTTATTTCTATGATTCGATATTGTACAGACTGGAAGCCGCTAGCAGGGACCAAGGTGAGGCGAAATCTTAGAAACTGTTCTGTATCCATCCCAATAACCATGGTTTCAAAGCTTGTAGAAAGCTGCTTAAAGTAACTGGCTATCCTTTTAATTCGCTTTAAAATATTTTCTTTTTGGGGAGGCGCATTCAAGATTTGGTCGATTTCATGTAAAATGAGCTTAAAATATAATTCTGTAACTTGGTGATAGGTAATAAATACAATCTCATCCGGGTAGTCAGTACGAGGATTTTGAAGTGCTAGTAGAGCTTCTAGGTTTAGATAGTCCCAGTAATTCAATGGTTTACTTTCATAAAGACCTTCCAACACCGTATTTAAATCTAACCCTATTTCTTTGTACTTATTAGCAAGGTGATTAATTTTTTCTAGAGTTTCTGAATTCATTTTTTGAAAATTGACCTCAGGTTTCTACTAAAGATAAGCAAATCTAATTCAAGTAATTCAAGCTTTAGCCACAAATATTATATTGTTAAGTTAGTAATATAATAAAAAAGATTCCAAAAATAATAGAAATAATTTTTTTGATTCGTAACCGAGTTCATCTTTTCTTTGTGGAAATAAAGACTAGTTAAAAAAGTTATGAGTTCTACTTTACCAATTGAAGAGGGAGCAGAAAGCACCACTTCTTCGTTGTTGCCATTACCTTTGGGAAACGCTGATTTTCGAATGATTCGTTTGCGAAAGCTTACCTATATAGATAAAACTCATTTTATTTATTCTTTGATGCAATCAGGAGGACAAGCTTTTTTTTTATCTCGTCCCCGCCGCTTTGGCAAGTCTTTGTTTCTAGATACTTTAAGTCATTTTTTTTCAGGACATAGAGAGTTATTCAAAGGACTTTGGATAGAAAACAAAGGGGGGCAGGAAGTATACCCTGTTCTAAGGCTAGATCTTTCTATCAAAGCTATTATCGCTCCTAAGGCAATAGAGAGATATTTATGTCGAACATTTTTGCGTATTGCTAAGGAATGGGGGCTTTCTCTCACTTCTACAGATGATTATGCCATTTTACTAGAAGAATTAATATATGAAACTTATCAAAAAAGAGGACCAGTAGTAATACTGATAGACGAATATGATAGTTTTATCAATGAATTTCTACATATTCCTTCCAAAGCACAAAAACTGATTAATACTTTTCGCCCTCTTTTTGCTACCTTAAAATCTTGCCAAAATTATATTCGTTTTTTATTTGTTACAGGAGTTACTCGGTATGCAAGCTTAAATTTTTTTTCTGCAATTAACCATTTGATTGATATTTCTTTTGATTCGAAATTTTCCACAATATTAGGCTTTACAGAAGAAGAAATAAGGCAAAATTTGAGTGTTTGGCTCCAATATGTAGCTGAGCGTAGGAAGGTTACACTAGAGGTAATTTGGGAAGAGTTACGAAATTGGTATAATGGCTACATTTGGGAAGGGGAACCTGTTTATAACCCATTTTCTCTTTTGCACTACCTGGAGCATGCAAAAGCAAAAGATTACTGGTTTAGTGCAGGTGCTTCTCCACAGTTGATAATTAATCTTTTACGTACTTATAAATATGATCTTAGCAGTATAGAGCATGTTCCTATAAGTCAGGCTGAATTGAATAGCACAGATATTGAATATCCCAATTTGCCAAGTTTGTTGTTGCAAACAGGGTATCTCACTTTTTCAGGAAAAGAGTTGGTGGATGAAATGGGTAATACTTTTTATTATTTACGTCTTCCTAACCACGAGGTGCGAAGTGCTTTTAAGGAACATTTACTGAAAACATATTTTCCGTTGCAAAAAGGAAATTCTTACCTTAGTACTAGTCTCCTACTTAATGCCCTAAAAACGGGCGATACGGAAACTTTTTTGAATTTTTGGAATACTGTTTGGGCTAAGCTTCCTTATAACTTGCACCTTCCCTATGAAAGTTACTATCATTCTTTGGTTTATCTTTTGTGCCTTTTTATGCCTGTTGATGCTCAAGTAGAGGTAAAAAACAACGAAGGCATTCTGGATATGATTATTTATACTGCTCAGTATAATTGGGTAATTGAATTTAAATTCGAAGGACAAATTCAAAAAGCAAGAGAATGTGCCGAGCAGGCTTTAGTCCAAATTCACCAAAAAAAATATTACGAACCTTTACGGAGTGAATATCCTAATAGAACTATTTTACTAGTTGGACTTTGTGTAGCCGGACGCCAGGCAAAAATGGCTTACGAAATATTAAAGTAGCAAATAACAAGCCAAGAGAACAAAAGTATAAATCTCTTTTGTTCTCTTTTTTATTTATTATTTAATACTTAATCAACAATTTGCAAAGGAGCAAAGTATTTTTCTCCTGCATGAGTTTGATATTCTATCCAGTAAGAACCTTTAGGAAGATGATTTAAATTCCAAGAAAATTCTTTTTGCTCCGAGCTAACTTGACTTTCGCAAACGCTTTGACCCAGCAAATTAAAACATCGTAATCTTCCTAAACTTGAAGGTAATTGGATTTGTAAAAAGCCCGTACAAGGATTAGGGTAAACTATCAATTCTTCAGGAGTGCCGAAAGAAGATAAGGAGTTAAGCCTGGTATGAAAAGGTACCCACCCTAAACTGCTTTCAGAAGGTAAGGAAAATCCATTTCTGCATCGGTGCCGCAAACGAAATTCGTAATATTCTCCCTGCTGAATATCGTTTAGAACTGCAGTAGCTTGAGAGGTAACATTTGTTTCCCACAACATTCTACCTACTTTACGATACTGAAGCTCATACTCTAAAACTTGATTACTAGCAATTTCCCAAGATAAAGTGGCTTGCCCTGGTCTTAAATTAACAATTGAAGGAGCCTTGGGTAAAGGGCATTCTGGCGCACCTAGTGTAGTAAATCGAAAGATAGTTGAAAAATAAGAAAATCCACTTGAACATATTCCTCGTGCTTTTATTTCGTATTCAGTTCCCGAAAGAAGACCATTTAGGTTAGCTGTGCGGTCTGTTGTTGAAATTGTAACTTGCCATTCATTGCTTTGCGTGGGCTTGTACCAAATTTCAAAAAGGCTTACTCCCTGTAAATTGCTCCAGCTTAGAATAGCAGATTGGTGAGTAATATTATTAATTCGAATAATTCCTGGTGCTTGGCATTGAGGAGTGGTATTGGGGCGGGTAGTAAATGTACAGCTTTGGCTCCAAGGAGAAATTCCTGCTATGCAGCGTGCACGAACTCGTGCTTCGTATTGGGTAAAGGGTAAGAGATTATTAAATGTGTATCGATTGGTTGGAAGCGTAATAGTTGTCCAATTAGTAGCATTTGTTGAGCGCCATTGCAGCTCGTAATCAATTGCATTGTAGCTGATACTCCAGCTAATTACAGCACTTGTGGCTGTAATATCAGTTTCTAGAGGAGTGCCAGGGGCAGGACAAGAATTTATTTCTTGCTTAGAAGTAGTAAAAGTAAAAGTACTACTAAAACTGGAGAAGTTCGAATTACAAAAACTTCGAACTTGATATTCATATGTGGTAGTGGATTGCAAATTAGATAAAACTATCCAGGGATGAGAGGCGGAAGTAATTTGCCATTGGCTAGTGCCAGCTGCTCGCCATCGTATTTGGTAATTATTGATACCCCGAATAGGTAACCAAGAAATTTTAGCAGAAGTAAAAGATATGCTATCTACTTGAGTACTAAGGGGAGGAATACAAGTTACAGAAATATCAGGAACGAAAAAGACTGCTTCTGGAGAAAATTCAGAAGTATTGTTATTTATGCAAATAGATCGAATTCGGACTACATAGGTACTATTAGGGTAAAGGTTATCGAGAACAAAAAAAGGAGTGTAGGTTTTTTGAATTATCCAGTTGGATAAGTTTCCGAAACGGTAAGCAATTTCATATTCTTGGGCAGTAGGCACAGGTTGCCAGCTAATATAAGCAATAGTGGATTCATTTTTTAGTTGGACCTCGGGCATACTAGGTGAAAGGCAAGTGGGGCTACTTAGGTTATCTAATGTAGTAGCACTCCCTATTGGACTATAATCAGACTGGCTTTCTTTGCATATTCCCTGCACTTGAAATTGATAAGAAGTAGCGGGCAGTAAATTAGTGAGACGAAAATTGGTTTGTGAAGTTAGTATGTGGTTCCATTCTTGTTGGTTTTGACTTTTATAAGAAAGTCGGTACTTTTCTACTCCTAGAAGTGGAGACCACTGAAGATAGATGCTTTGGCTTGTAATTTCACTAGCCAAAGGAGGATTGTTGGGGCTAGGACAAGAAGGAACTATTTGTGAATATGTACTTGCGCGAATGATTTGGGGGGTACTATAGCTTCTTGCGCAAACAGAAAAAATTTGAAATTCATATTGGGTATATGGATTCAAATTGGGGATGGTAAATTCATTTTGAGGTGCTTCGAAATTGCGGTGTTCTTCATTTTGTAGATAGTTTACTAAGTATTTTCCACTACCCCCCACTACCCGGAAACTAATACTATGAGTAGTAGTTTGGGTAATGCTGATATCTTGTGGAGGAGGGCAGGGGCTTGCTAGAATAGTTACATTTTGGGAGCGTATACATTGTTGAGCATCGCGAACGGTAATAGTATAATTACCAGGGGGTAGATTACTAAAGGTAGAATTATTAGTAAAAGCTCCATTATTGAGACTATAGGCATAGGGCGGGAGTCCATTAAAGGCATTAACTTGTATTTGCCCATTGCGGCACTCAAAGCAGCTTTCATGCTGAGAACTTACTTGCAATTGTAGGTTGCAATTAGCTTCAGGAGTAGTTACTACCAAAGGAGTCGACCATCGAGAAGTTAAGTTTCCACATACATTTTGTATTTCTATGGCGTAGGCTGTATTAGGAGCAAGCCCAGAAATTAAAAAATTATTTTGTGATACCTCTCTTATTTGAAAAGTACTGGCTGCTTCTGGTTTCCAACGAATGCGATAGCTACTAGCTTCAGGAGTTAGATTCCAAAGAATTGTTATTGCGTTAGCTTTTACGGAAGTCGCGTTCAGACCTTGGGGAGGTAAACAACCCTGTCCTTTAATATTCAAAGGAAGAAAAAGGCTAATTCCAAAGTTCGTGATAATAGTGGTGTATAGTAAAACAAAAGCTACTTTTTTCATTTTCAAAAAATTAAGGTTTATAGTTTGATTTTTCAAAAAATGTTTTATAATCTCTTATCGCCACCAATTCTTTCAATTGGGTTTGTGGGTGAGCATTCATATAGCTTCGAACTATTTCTAGACCGATAAAAGTAGCAAGGCGGGAAGGAGCAAAGGTACCAATAGCAGCACAGTACCCTCCGTCCGAAAGATATTTTCTAAATTTACTCATCTTGGTTTCATAAAGCATAGGTATAAGTTCATGGTATACATTAGCTTTATTTTTATTTAACCATTCAGCTTGTTGCTTAGTCATGAAAAATTTTATGGTATCTTCAGTTTCAGGAAGTAGAATATCGACAATGTAATATTTTATTCCCTGGTGAATCATTAGGTCTAAAAGGGTAGGGCTATTTTTGAGTTGGGGTAATAAATTTTCTGCTAAGCGATGGGCGACCATTGAGGTTAGGTAAGTAGGCGTACAACGCTTACGAATGTAAAGAGGCGTATCAGGATGGCGAATGGTAAATTTTTCTCCTAAGAAATAGTCGCTGCTAATTGCTATATAGCCATCTCCTACATAAACGCTACTTTCAAAAAAATTATCTTCCCAAGTTTTCCGAGGATCGTAGCCCGTTGCCATAAAACGAATTTTAGGAATAGGGTATTCTGGCCAATAGCTTTTGAGTTGTGTAAAAAGGGGACTAAGCAGCTTTTGAAAGTCATAATTTTCTGGGTATACTTTAAGTACAGAGTCCACTAGGCGGCGATTATCTCTATTAGCGACGGCAGCGCAAAGTTCGGAGGTAAGCCCTTCATCAATTTCTCTATTCGATATTTTTTGGAAGAAACGAATAGGCTCACCACTTACCCACGAAGCTAAAAACAAGCGCTCATCCTTAAAAAACTCGTCATATATTTGAGAACAATTTTTAAAACGTAAGGTATCTAATTTTTGGTAAGCTGCTTTAAAGCGGGGCTCTAGTCGAAGAATATCTAGCTTTACATTTTCCACACTTTGGCTGGGGGGAAGCACAGTAGTATTTTGCGGCTCTTCTTTACAACCGCTTAACCATAAGTAAAGAATAGGCAAGGTAATAGCAATGTGAATATGCTTGAAAGTAAAAATACTTCTTTTGAGCATACCCAATTCTATGTTTTGGTTGCTAGTAGAGTGCCTAAAAATTCAAAAGCCTTTCGCAAATGGGGAATAACAACACTTCCGCCTACTATATCTAATTTCAAACGTTTCAGTAATTTCCTGTAGCGTAGCTCCTTTTTGAGTAGCTTCAAAAAGATGATATTTAATGCAGTCGTCACAGCGCAAAACTAAAGAAGCACAAAGCCCGAGCACCTCTTTGGTCTTTGCATCAAGGTTTCCATTTGCTTCGTAGGCTTGAGCATCTAGGTGCATAAAGCGCCTGATAATTGTTGAATCAGCAGCTAGTATTCTTTTGTTTAATCTTTGTTGCTCCCGCCGAAACAATTCTATTGAATCTATTGAGTTCATTATACTAAATTGCAATAAAACTTTCATGCATGCAACTGATTCAAAATGAAAATTCTGTGATTCTTGAAGGCAACCTACAAGTCGAGGACGTAGAAAAAATGAAAGCATTTCTTGAACAATCAAGAATATTGAATTGGAATTGTAGAGAGCTCGAAATTGAAGACGCACAAGCAATGGCAAGTTTAACTAGCTTGATAAAAAAATTACTTACTGAAGGTAATTCTATTACTCTTTTAGCACCCCCGCAACTACTAATGCATAATTTATACCGCCTTGGTTTTTATCCCCATCCTTTACTAAAAGTAGTAGAAATTCGTCAAGAGGAAGTTTATAGCAGCTAATTTTTGATTTTTACGTGCCGCAATAGGTAGTTTTCAATTTTTAGAATTCTTGCCTATATTTATACCTAATACTTTGAATATGTTAAACAAAATTTCCTACTTTTTGAGCAATGCGACTAAAACTGTTATTATTACTTGCTTGTGACTTTTTATTGGTGGGGGCCCTAAGTGCTCAAGAAATAAAGCTACCTCGTTGTGGCACAGATGAATATCACGAGGGCGTTCAAGATGAAAAATCATTGCAGCAACGAGCCCATCTAGAAGAATTTACTCGTTTGCAGAGTTTTAAAACTCAAAAAGAGTTTATTGGCTCTAAATATATTATTCCTGTAGTGGTACATGTGGTTCACAATGGTGGGCAGGATAGTATTTCTTATGAGCAGGTACTTTCAGAGTTTACGGTGTTATTTAACAATTTTCGAAAAGTACCAGGTACCCAAGGCTTTGGGGGTGGTATAGATACTCATATAGAATTTAGTTTAGCTACTAAAGATCCGCAGGGTAATCCGCATTCTGGCGTTACCTATACACGCCACCCTTTGAGTGCTATGCACGCAAGAAATGATAACCTTGCTCTTAAAAGTTTGATACGATGGGACACCACAAAGTATTTTAATGTTTGGGTAGTGCGTAAGATAGAAGGCGGGGTAGCAGGGTATGCCCAGTTCCCCTGGATGGATGGTCCTGCTACGGACGGAGTGGTGGTAGAAAATCGTGTTTTTGGTAGCATCGGAACTTCTGAAACCCCTGTCTCGATTACTACTCATGAATTTGGACATTGGCTTAATCTTTTTCATCCTTTTCAAGGTAGTTGTGGAACTAATAATTGTACTAATAGTGGTGATGCTGTTTGTGATACTCCTCCAGTTTTGGATCAAGAATTTAAAATTGTATTTCGTAGATTAAATTCTTGCACTAACGATTCTCCCGATATGGCAGATGCGCCGCGTAATTATATGGATTATCTTACGGATTATAATTTAGCTAATTTCTTTACAAAAGGGCAGGCGGCAAGGATGTGGGCGGTTTTGGAAAACCCTAGCTTTGTACGTCGGCATAAATTATGGCAAGAAAGTAACTTGCGGGCTACAGGAACAGGAAAATATGGCCCTCCTAAAGCTTATTTCTGGGCAAATAAATTACAAACCTGCGTTGGTTTTCCTGTTACGTTTATAGATTATTCTAGAAATCAACCTACAGAATATCAATGGACTTTTCCTGGGGGGGAGCCTTCTACCTCTACTGAGGTTAACCCTACTGTGGTTTATAAAAGACCAGGTAAGTATGGGGCTACTTTAGTGGTTAAAAATCTTTCAGGAATTAGCGATACTTTTTCTGTGCAGGATTTTATCACAGTGATAGATACTACTTATTCTCTTCCTTTTAGCGAGGGTTTTGAAAATATTACTTTTCCACCTGCCAATTGGCTTATAGAAGATCCTGATGGATTAGCAAGAGACGCAGGTACGATTACTTGGCGTAGAAGAGCGGTAGGAATGCCAGGCTCGAGCGCAGGTTCTGCGCAGATGCGGTTTTTCATATATAACGATTATAATCAAAAAGATGGACTTATCACTCCGCCTTTAGATTTTTCTAAAACTCGCAATGCTGCTCTCATTTTTACTAGGGCTTATACGCCTTTATTTCATGAAGCCGCTGCTGAACAAGTGGGCGGAATCCAAGTACCGCGCTCATTTTTACGACTATATACTGATACTCTTTCAATTCAGGTATCTACTGATTGTGGGGCTACTTGGCAAGAAATCTGGCGCAAAGGAGGAATAGCACTTATGACTACACGAAATGCTCCCCGAACGAATACAAGGGGCGAGGGCGGTGAATTTAGTAGTATAGCCCCTAATGAATGGAAGCAGGATACTTTAGATTTATCTCAATTTGTAGGGAGAGCCAATGTTCGGATTAAGTTTGAGGCGATCAATGGCTTTGGTAATCATTTGTATATCGATGGTATAAGAGTAGATACTGTTAAATATAATTTGGTGGGAATTTCAAGAGATTTAATAACAAAAAATTTAGTGGTAGCACCTAATCCCTTTTCGGGGGCTACTACTTTGCGATTTGATCTTATTCAAAGAGCTCAAGTGAAAGTAGAAATTCTGGATATGAATGGTAGAATAGTAGATACCCTACCCCCTACAATTTATTCTCCAGGTGAAAAAACTATAGAGTTAACCTTGGATAAACCCAGGGGTATTTATTTTGCACGAATTTGGATTAATGACGAATTTGTTACTAAAAAATTGATAAAGTACTAATACAAGTTGAACAATCTTTTCCTTATAAAGGAATGGCAATTATTTTATTGCCATTCCTTTTTTTATAGAATTATGGATATATTACTAAGGGGGGGGTAGTAATTGTGTTACTTTTATTTCCAGACCTATCTACAATGTATATAGAAAATGTGGTGGTATCTGGCTCATCAAAAAAGTTGATAATTGGAATATAAGGCATAGCTATAGTAATAGTACCTTGGATAGACTGATTACGAGTTTCGGGGGTTAGGCTACGAGGTAGCCGAAAATTCAACTTTCCATTATAGTAAATAGGAGGGTTATTATAGGGTAAGTTCGGGCGGTTATCGGTAATAAATATATTAGGAGGACCCGAAAAATTATTAGTTCCTAAGTCTCCGTCCCCGTCCTCAAAGCGAAATGTAATAGAGAAGCATTGGTTTTGGATAAAGCATAGGGTATCTTTACTACTAATTGCACGTGGCTTCATTTCTACGAATTCAATGCGGGGTATAACAGGAAAAACTGCTTCTGGAGTGCTGCAACCTGTAAAAAGTAGCATCGTCAATTGTAAGAAAATAATTTTCGAAAACAAGACCAAGAAACGCCTTAAATGCAAATGGGTGGACTCTATACATAGGATAAGCATATCGCAACTAATATACCTTTTTAAAAAACGGCATTTTTGAGAAATTTGTTTTGAATAAAAAATTTTTATTGGTAATACTTTATAAAAGTATAAAAAGTATAGTAAACTAATGGAAATATTACGAAAAAAAGGACTATTATTTTTCTTTTTATCTCTTACATTTCTAGGCTCAGGCTTATTTTTACTATTTATTTATCAACAGGGTAAACAATCTTCTCTTCAGGAGAGGCGTTTAGCGATTAATAATGCTCTTAAAGGCAAAATTATGCATAGCTTAGGGAGTGAGGCAAAAGTTATTTTGGAAAATCGAGATATTAATGCAGATGGACTTATTGAAGCTGTAGGAATCTTGCCCCTTAAATCGAAAGTTTTTATTAGCAAAGATAGCTTTTATTGTAAGCATTTAGAAATTTATCATTTACCAGGCCGTAAAATGAAAAGATTAATTTCTGTGGAGCCCCATACCATTTTTGATGCTGAAGACAAACCAATTTATTCTTTTGACTCTCCTTATGTAGGATATTTTTGCAAAATATTATATAACACCCCCGATAGCCTTGTACGTTTTGAATTTATCAGGTTAGATGCCCAGGAAAGAAAGACAAATCAAAAATTTATTATTTTTTGGGATGTTTTGCATAAAAAGTATAGTCTACAATTACTCCCATAACCATTCTTGTTTCTGTTTATCAAAGCGTAAGCGAATTGCTATTTTTTTATCGATGCACTCTACGCAGTAGGGGCTTCTATATTGAAGCTCCCCTATTAAAATGCCCCTCCTTAGGAGTTTTTTAGGCTCTGTTACTCGTACTCTTCCTTTCTTTAAAATTTCGGTAGCCCAAAATACTTTGGTAGGTTGATAGATTTTTTTATTTTCCTGGTCTTTCATTTGTAAAAAAGCAATAATCACAGTTCGAGTTAGTCGGTTAGATGCGCATGGTATAAGTTGAAGGTGAAAGACCCAGTCTATTTGACTATCTTCATTAATATCTGCTTGCCAAGTATTTAGAACTTTTACCTGGTAAATGAATCGGGGGGGAGAGGGGCTTGTAATTAATGGCAAGTATAGCTTTTCTTTTTGCAACCATTGTGTCATTGCTATGCGTAGTTCTGCTTCTTGGTTAAGCAGTGTTTCTGTAAATTCTAGTTTTTGGGGTGTTTGGCTAAGTGCGCTAAAAAAGCTACAGGTTAGTAGTAAAACAGTAAATTGTTTGTATAGCATAATGAGTATTATGAAAATTAAATTTTTGCCTACTTTGAAAAATGCAAGAATAGTAATAAACTGCAAGAATGTTAGGGGTTGGAAATTTTTGTATTGGTTTATCGAGCAATAAAAGTTGTTAATCTTACGTATGCTAAAAATTATCTACAAATCAAATTTTATTAAGTAAAAAAGATTAAATTAAAAGCCACAAAAGCCTAAGCATATAAGCTTAATTTTTTTAGTACTTGGCGTACTTTAGTATATTGTTAGTTGTATTCAAAAAGCTGTTTTTACTTTTTTCAATAATATTTCTTAAATATTGATTAAAATTAACGAAAGTGTTTATTTTTGCTTGCGTCTAATACGTAATAACATGTATAAAGAAAAAACTTAAAATTATAATTATGAATCTTTTAATTACACCAAATTTATGAGTGGGGCAGCAGATTTTTCTAAGGAATTGCTCGAGGCGCTAATAAACAAAACGTCTGATGCAGTTATTGTTATCAATAGTCAGCAAGAAATAGTTTATCTGAACCCAGCTACAGAAAAGATATTTGGTTGGCAGGTTCAAGAACTTTTAGGAAAGCCCCTAACCGTTTTAATTCCTATGCAGTTTAGGGAAATGCATACACGATGGGTAGCCCGCTACGGAGAGACCGGAGAAAGTGAGCGAGATAATAGCCAGCCCATGGAATTTTTAGGTTTAAGGAAAAATGGAGAAGTTTTTCCAGCGGAAGTGGCTATTGGTAGGTGTGAAGTAGAGGGAAATCGTTATTACTCAGCAATTATACGAGATATTTCGCATACTAAAGCTATTTTAACAGAATTAGAAAAAAACCAACATCGCCTAGAATTAGCGTTAGCTACCGGCAAATTGGGATATTGGGATATTAATTTGGCTACGGGCGAAGTCTTTAGAGACGAGCAAGCTGCTTATTGGCTAGGGTGTAAGGCGGGCTATAGCAATATTTATACTGAGAATTGGCTGGGGAAAATTCACCAGGAAGATAGAAGAAAGGTACACCATTTAATCAGTTTGGTGCTATTAGGGCAGAAGGATATATTTTCTTCGGAGTTTCGTATTTGGATAGAGGCTGAAAACCAGTACCATTGGGTAGAGGGAGTAGGAAAGATTATTCAAAAAGATAAGGCGGGCAAGCCTTTACGTTTTACTGGTATAGTTCGGAGCATAGAGGAACGCAAGCAGAAAGAAAGAATTGAGAAAATATTTAATTCCGCTTTAGCAGGGGCCTTTGCGGAGGGTGAGCAGCGAGAGCGTGAGCATATAGCCAAGGAGTTACATGATGGTCTTGCTCAGCAAATTCAAATAGCATTATTATGCTTCGAAAAGTTGAAAAGAAAATTTTGTAAAAATGAAGTAATTAAAGAAGCAGATTTTAACCAAATTAGTGAGCAGCTTAGTCAAGTAATAGTAGAAGCTAGAAATCTTGCCCATGGGTTAGTAAATAGCTGTAATACAGAGAACCTAAACTTAGCTATTCATCAGCTTTTTGAGAAATTAGCTAATCAAGATAAAATTACTTTTCATCTAGATTGGAAAGTGGAGGAAGTTCATCTTAGTAAAGAATATACGCATAATATTTATCGCATTATTCAGGAGGTTATTAATAATACGCTGCGTCATTCTGAAGCAAGCAATTGTTGGGTAGCCGCAAAGATTGTTAATAATCAATTGGTATTGTATTTTGCGGATGATGGTAAAGGGTTTGATGCCCAAAATTCCAGAATTCAAAAAGGGTTAGGGTTTATTAATTTGCAGACAAGAGTTCGTTATATGAATGGTAAAATTTATATTCATTCTGAAGTAGGGGAGGGTTGTCAGATAGTGATTATGATTCCTATTCCTAGTTTACAGCAAGATTCGGAGATAAATACAATTGATTTTAGTGAACTTTTGGTGGGGGAAATACGATCCAAGATACGGCAAGCTCAAAGCCTAAGAGCTTTGTAATGAATAGTTGAAATTTTTGTTTGTGAAAATTTTGTAGCTTCAAATGGTGCATAAATTTCAGGTTTAGTAATAGATCTTACAAGAATATGAAGCTATCGATTGATTTAAAGGTAAATAGTCGAGGAGAGTGGTTGGAGGCTGTAATGAATGATTTTCCTTCTTTTATACAAGATCATGCTAATTGCGAGCGTAAGGCTTCGGCTATGGCTATGCACCTAGTAGCTAAGTATCCTGATAGGCTAGCTATTATTCCAGAATTGATTGCTACAGCAGTGGAGGAACTCGAGCATTTTCAACAAGTGTATGCTTTTATGGAGAAGATGAAGATTCCCCTGAAGCAAGAAATGGGAGAAGATCCCTATATAAAACAGCTTTTAATGCATTGCCGTACGGGAAGAGACGAGCGTTTTTTAGATCGCTTATTGATTGCTTCTGTAGTAGAATGCCGTGGGGCGGAACGCTTTAAGTTGATTTGGCAAGCTTTGGAAGAGGGGGAGCTTAAAAAATTTTATCATCATCTGTGGGCATCTGAGGCTAAGCATGGTCATATTTTTGTGAAAATGGCACTTGCTTATTTTCCACAAGAAGTAGTGTATAATCGTTTAGAATTTTGGATGCAAAAGGAAGCCGAGGCGATACAATCCTTACCTATCCACGCAGCTCTTCATTAAACCAAAAATACATTCCAACCCTACAGATTCATTTTGTTTACATATAAATTTTGAATATATTGCCCATTAACTTTTACACCCTTTGTTTTGATTTTGGTACAACTGAACCTAATTATTTTTAGTTTTGATAGAGCTTAAAGATTGGGAATTTGTTTTTGAAAATCCAAAGAAGCCGGAAAAGGGGTGCATATTAATAGCTAACCCCTTTATGCGTGACCCTAATTTTAGGCGCTCAATAGTATTTTTAACGGAGCATAACGAAATGGGGTCTATGGGCTTTATCTTGAATAAGCCAGTAGATGTTTCATTAATAGAGTTATCTACAGACTTTCCGGCTTTGGATATTGAGCTCTTTTTTGGGGGGCCCGTTCAGTTAGATACCCTGTACTTTATTCATAGAGCTCCGGACAAGCTACAGGGGGGGATTGAAATTAATGAGGATATTTACTTAGGAGGAGACTTAGAACAATTAAGAGAGTTGCTCCTTACAAAAACCTTAGCGCCTGATGAGTATCGTTTTTTTATTGGATATTCGGGGTGGGCTCCCATGCAGTTAGCTCATGAAATAGTAGAGTATGCTTGGATAGCACGTGAAGTGGACTCAAAATTTATATTTGAAACTTCACCACAAGAAATGTGGCGACTAGCGCTAAAAACTATGGGCTCAAAGTATGCGGTGATGGCTAACTTCCCTGAGGATCCTCAATATAACTAGCAATTAGCCAAAGCTTTACGAATTACTAACTGGGGAATTGGAAGAAATAGGACCTATGTTTTTGAAGATAAAGCCAAAAAAAATGCCATAAAAAAAACCGAAAATCAAGAAATTGCGGATTTCTTGTAAAAAAATACTCAGAGGAGTAGGGGGGTTTTTCTCGAAATAGTGGATTGTTTTTTCGATAGAATGAATTTGTTCTAATATTAGTTCTTTTTGTTTTAGCTCCGTGGTTTCATTCAATAATTTTTGACGCTGTTGCTTGTAGTAAAGAGCTATATTTTTATCGAAGTTAGGCTCGAACTGATAAAAGATAAAATTATAACTTGCTTTGAAAAAAGCCCCTATTATACTAATTAAAACTACATGCACGGCTATTTGTAGAAATGCTAGCCTACCATAGCCGGCATACAAATCCCATTTTCTTAGTCGGTATATTGCCCAAAAGCAAATAGGCACAAAAATAAATATGGGTAAAAGATTAGTAAAGAAGCCTGCAAAGGGCGTAGAATACATCCAGTTAGTGGCATAAAATAAGAAATGTATTCCTGCCCCTCCTATGCCTAAGAAAAAGCCCGCTAATAGAATTATTGGCCAGTAAAAGCGCTTAGTAGCTTCCCTTTGCATTATGCAAATTATGTAAGTGAAGATGTTAAAAATTGTTTAACTATTTCTAAAAAAGGCTGCGGAGCTTCAGCGTGCACCCAATGTCCTGCTCTCACTTCTTTAATACTTGAGCGGGGAAATATTTTTCGTATAAGTTCTTCATCTCTATCTTGAATGTAATCTGAAGTACTTCCTTTAATAAAAACAGTAGGATAGGGGTAGTTTCCACTTTCAGGTATAGCAGCAGTAATTTCTGCATAGTCCTTAGCTAGTACAGGAAGGTTGAAGCGCCAGGCATAAGTACCATCTTCTTTACGATAAAGTCCCTTCATTAAGAATTGAACTACGGTGGCATCGTTGTTTAGGTAGTGCATCAAATGCTGTTCTGCGGCTTGGCGGTTTTCAATTTGCTCTAGGGGCACGGAAAAAAGAGCGTCTATTACTTGATTGTGATGAGGATTATATGCTCGAGGAGCGATATCTACAACAATAAGTTTTTTTACTCGTTCTGGAAAAAGAGTGGCATAAGTCATGGCTGCTTTTCCCCCCATAGAATGTCCTATTAGGAATACTTGTTCAAAAGAGTGAGAGTTAAAGAATTTTTCTAAATCTTGTGCCATCTCTAGATAGGTGTGGCTTTCGGTATGAGGAGACCTACCATGATTTCTTAAATCTAAGCTAATTACAGAGTAATTGTTGGCTAGAATATTGGCTATAGTACGCCAATTATCTGAAGAACCAAAAAGGCCATGTAGGATTACGATCGGAATTTCGCCCTTTCCTGCACGATGGTGCCACAATTCCATTTTTGTATTAGTATTTGGAAAAAAATAGATATCAGAAGATATTACAAAATTACAGAAATTTTTTTGTGATTGGTTTCTTTTATATCTTTGTAACCTAGTAAGTGAGAACGTGTTTTAGGAGAAGTGCCAGAGTGGTCGAATGGGCCTGACTCGAAATCAGGTATGTCCTTACGGGCATCGGGGGTTCGAATCCCTCCTTCTCCGCTTTATTTAAGGACAAGCAGTACAGCATACCAAATTAATCCCACCGCTTAGTCTTTCCGTTTCGATAGAATTTCCGCAGGGGCAATAAAAAATAGCTTCTGCCTCATAAAGTATGTTTTTGCCCTGGGCTTCTCCGCGTACATTTTTTAGTAGACCATTTTGATGACAAGGGCTATTACCAGAAGGGCAAGGTGGCAGCAGCATTTTATTTCCCCACTTTTGGTTAGGTTGTCTTTCATAGCGATACCAGTTGATAGCTTGTACAAAGCATTTTCCAGGCTCGATAATAGCCTGAAGGGTAGTAGTATCGCCTGGACAAATATTAAGAATATTAACGGAAGTTCTATTATTAGTGCGCAAGAAAGTAGTTGCTACTACTGGATTCTTCAGCCTAGGCAAGCGAGTGCGAAAGAATATAGGCGCACTAATAGGTGAAATTACCAAAATAGTACTTTGTCTTTTATTATTATGGGTAGAGTTGTGTAAAGTTTGAAACACACTAGCAATTCTTGCTTCATAGAGAGCGCAGGGCGAAATGTTTCTTAGGGTATAGTAATTGCCACAGGCAATAACAGTTCGCCAATTAGCTTCTTCCTCAAGGCGGTATTGTAGATAATAGCAATTTACGCCCGGTACTAGATTCCATCGCAGAGTTACGCTGCTGTCAGTCACTTCTGCTACACTGAAACCGGTGGGCATAGGGCAGGTGGTACAGACGCGTATTTCTTCCTCTAGGTTTTGCCCCCATAAAGATAGGAGTGGCACAAAGAGCAAAATGAAAAGTAAAGGCTTATACATATAATTTGAAAATTAAAGTTAAGCAAATAGTTGCTAAAAAATGGTAAAAAATTAGTTTTCAAGCAATTATTCAACTAATACTAAAGCACCCCAATTAGCAGGATGAGGCATTTTTTTTCGGATTTCATTTTGGGCCAGTCGAAACGCTTGGTATTGCGAAACTTCTTTTTGCCAAGCTTTGTAAAACGTTGTCATAAACTCACTAGTTGTTTTGTCATATACCGGGCGAAGACTCACAATTACATTTTGGACACCCGCTGCCTTAAAGGCACCAGGCAAGCCGTGAACAGCAAAGCTACTTTTGTAATCTCCTAGTCCTGATTCGCAGGCAGAGAGTACTACTAGTTCTGTTTGAGCTAAGTTGAGGTGCATTGCTTCGTAGGCAGTAAGAATACACTGCTCCCAGTACTGAAGGGGGTCTTGAAATGTTTCAATGTCACCTGCAAATACTAGCCCCGAGCGGTATAAGTGGAACAAAGAACTACTAAAAACATCATCTAAACAGCTGAAATCAATGCGGTTAGGTGTGGAATCGGAAAAGTAAAAGCCGTGGGTTGCAATATGCAGTATCCATGGATTTTGTAATTGCCAAAGAGTACTTTTTTGGGCGGCAGCTCCTATAAATTCGGTTGTAGGGTAGCCTTTTCCTAACCCATAGCCGCTCATGATAGACGAGGAATTCTCTATTTCTAGCCGTGAAGCTTCTAAAAGTTTAGGATTCTTGATTTTTCGAATAAATTTTTGTAATTGGGGTTTAAAAATTGTTTGTGCTTGGCGTACAGCATTAGGTACCTTAGGAGAAACTATTTTAGAAATGGGGGCATTGTGATCGGCAAAGCCTAAAAACACACTTTTAGGAGTACGGGGTATAAAAGTTAGTATTAATGCCCAGATGAGGGTAATAAAGCCTAGTAATAACCAATATTCTTTTTGATACTTGTAGTATACAATAAAAGCTACTATACTAGTAAGAAAGAGGCAAATGATAAAAATTAAAATTAGAATAGGAGGATAAGCAGAAGACTCTAGAGAAGGTTTTTTATCCTTTAGAATATCTCTGGTATTGGTTACAACATGGACTTCTAAAGAATCTACTAAGTACTTACCTGAGGGTAGTTGTAAGGTCTGTATATTAATATGGTTATAAATACCTTCGGGTGCTATGAAAACAGTATCTATTCCCTTTAAATAATTTTGGATGGGCTGCCAAAATTTTTGAAAAGAAAGCGTATCTCGATGAGTTTCTGAGAGTAGAGAATCATTTTGAATAATATTCATTTGGGAGCTATAATGAGGGTAATAGATAGTTTCGAATAGGGGGCTTTCGGGCAAAAGAAGATAACTAGGAGGACCTATATTTTTTAAGATAAGGGCAGCATAATAACTGCTATCTCCAAATCCCTCTTGTATACAATTCGTGGCATAAGGGCTGGCTACTTTATTATAATTACGAAAACGAATTATTTCTATAGCAGCACTTCGACTAGTTAATCTTCTTTGAATAGCTTGGTAGTTTAGTTCATTTTTTAATGCTTTTTGACTCAGAGCGTCTAGTTGAAAAACTTGTTTTTCTACTTTTTGAAATTCATTTAGTATTGAGTCTATTGCTGCAATATTATTTTGTTTTCGAGCTTTTTGAAAAGCAATTTGTAATTTTTGCCATTTACGCAAGAGAGCTAGATTTTTAGTCTTACTTTTTGATGCTATAGAGAGTAGCCATTTTTTATTTGGACTATATAATAAGCCTTTAGTTGAAATTTGAAGGTTATATAGGTATTCTGTTAGGTAGGGAGGTAAATTTTTGTCTTTTAGATATTCAAGAAATAAGAAACTGTAAAAGCGCTCAAACTTTAGATGTAGAGCCGAAAAATAATTTATCTTTTGTTCCTCCGAAAGATAAGGGTAATATTTCAACAAGTATTTTCGATAAATATTTAGCGATTGTAAAAAATATTTCAAAGCTTCTTGGCTTTCTCCTTTTTGGGCATAGGCATTAGCTAAATTAAATAAAAATCGCGGATAATCATCGTGAGAAGAGTCGGTAAGTGCTAATGCTTGCTTAAAGAAGGCGATGGCTTCGTCATATTCTTGAAGCTGAGTTTTGAGCCAACCCCATCCATTAAGATTTTTAGCAAAATAAGTTTTGTGAGCTTGGTGGAATAAAGGATTTTTTTTGTACTGGTTTTGGGCCCTTGTAAAGTAGACTATAGCTGAATCATAAAGGCATTGTAGCGAAAACACCCAGCCTTTATTGTTAAGCATCACTGCATTGTCAACTTCGTTTTTTTCTAGGGCAATTGCTTTATCGAAAAAGATATGGGCTTTTTCGTACTGGCCGGTTCTAAAAAATAGCTGTGCTACGCTATTATAATATACCGTTAATTGTTGGGGGTCAATTCGCTCGATACTTTGCTTAAGAGCAGGAGAAAGAAGAATTTTTTGCGCTTCATCAAATCGGTGGGTTTCAAGGTAAAGATAAGCTAGACTTAAAAGATGAATTTGGTGCTCGTCTTTTAATTCAGGATGTAGCTGGGGGTCACTAAGGTGGACGGCCTGTAGAATTAGAGCCTCTGCCTTATCGTATTGTCCTAAATGTATGTGGCTATTACCTGCATAAGCATAGAGTTGGTCTATAAAATCAGGTTGTAAATCTCTTAAGGCAGGATGTTCACAAATAGAAAGTGCTTGCTCAAAGGCGTCTGCTGCTTTTTCGTAATCATTGGCTTGATAACTTTCTATGCCTCTTTCTGCCAAAAATCTAATACTATCAAGATACTGAACTTGCTTTTCCCACTTGTGAATTTGCTTTAGAATATACTTATCATTTCTAAATTCATTCTTGGCTTTGTTGCAATAGAAATTTGCTTTTGGGTAGTTTTCTTTTCGAAGAGCCGTATAAAAGCTGTCTCGCAGCTGGATAAAATAAAATTTCCTTTCTCTTTTTACTGAAGAGTTACACGAAAATTGCACACTAACACAAACGATTATAACTAGTATGCACAAATATCGCATTGCTTTGCTTAAGTAAAACGCTTAGTAAAGCATCATATGCTTCTTCGATAGAATTTTAATTTAGCAAGAGTTTCTACTTGATTATCAAACTGCAAGCGGATATAATATACTCCTGGTTGAATATTGAGGCTATATGTTTTTTTCCACAAACTAGAAGTTTGTACAAAAGGCAGCTTAAACACAGGGGTAGGTTGAGTATTATCCCAAATCTGTAAGGTAACCCGTTGCGGTTGAAAGGGTTGGGGCTCTATAGGCACGAGTTGCCATGCAAGAGCAAATGAGTCCATTGCGGTAATAGTTGGTATTTTGCCCTCACTACTGAGAAGGTTTTTGAGTTTATACTTAGGATTAGTCAGTTTACCGCTAGTATTCATTCTTACACCTAAAAAAACAGCCTCTCGTGTAGGATTTTCTACGAAATTGGCAGCATAATATTGCTCTTGTTGCCATTGAAGGTAATATTTACTTGCAAAAGGATAAATTCCAAGCAACAACAATAAGCAAGCCGCAGCAATGCCCGAGTAAATTAAAATTGAAGTAATTTTAATTTTATTTTTTGCTCGGCTTTCTTCGTCTTCGTTGTAAGGGGGTAGCGGCTTACTATATTCTTGGGGGTATTCCAACCATAGGTAGTAGTCTATTGCCCATGAGCGGTACTCGTGATTCTGATTGATAGCCTGCTGTAGCCACTGGGGCAAATCATCAACCGTATCTTGCTGCATTGCTCTGGCATACAGAGCTATATCTGCTTCTGTTAATACCCTTCTACGAGGCTTCGAAGAATGGTTTATAGGAATAATATGAGCTTTCATAAAAAAATTATCAATTTGCAGTGAAAGGATTAATTTTTGTTTACGTTTCTATTTTAACATTCACAATATCCACCCTCGAAAAAGAGGGTGACAATTTCTTTTAACTTTTCTTTTCTTCGAATTCTAAAGTTATAATTGGTAAAAAATTCAATTTTTTCTTTTTGTAGTTCATATATTAACTTATCCTGCAAATCACCTATAATTCCAGCCATTGTTTTGGCTAATTTAGGCTGATGGTCAGGAAAATTTTTTCTTAAATGCTCATAGACTACTTTTGCTATGTGTATGTTACTATATTTATTCTTGTAGTCAAACCACTCTGGCAAATCTTTGCCGCTTTCGTTTTTTTTCAAATCATCTAGTAACTTACTTACCCCTTTTGTAAAAATAGGATAATACTGTGTAACATCTTTTCTTTCCAATGGGAAGCGAACAAGCACTTTCATAAAAAATTTAATCTCCCCTTGCCATCTCGTTTCCCCTGTATAGTCTGCCTTTCGATTATGAGAGCGAATAAAAGCATTTAATCTCCGAAAGCACTTGTTTAATTCTGCTGCCGAGACCCCCTCAATTTCAAGTTCTCCGCTTTCTTCCCCCTTTGGATGAATTAACTTCTCTCTTTCTTTCAATTTCACGGCTCTTTCATATAATTCTAAATCTAGTGCAAGTTAAAAGGTATTTTAATTCAAATATTTTTTTTCTTTGATTTTAGACGTAATGCATTAATTATCAATCAATTGATAAAATGTATCTATTGTATGTAATATATTTTTGGATAAAACACTAACATTTAATACATAAGGTATATAGTTTCATACAAAATTTTAACTAAAAATTTTATTTGATGAGTATTTTTAGAAGTTCAAGTTCTTCTTTGTTCCACTCCTCGCGGTGAGCATTATAAAACTGGAGAATGATTTTACGATACTGATTCTGCTGAAGATAATATTGTAGTGCTGTTTCTGCTACTCCTCCTAGCCTTCGATTAGGGCTGATATAAGCATCAATTAAGTAAGGAAGGTATTCTTGGTCTAAATAATTAAGGCGCTTTAAGGCTTGTATAGCGTTTTGACGAGTTCGAAATTCATAGCTGTTGGAAGCTAGGAGCTTTAAGTCTGCATAAGCTTTTTTGCTTCCGCGCATGGCTGCAATTTCAAGCCATTTTATTTTTACTCGGTTAGCTTGCCCTGAATCTCTTTGGGTTATTTGCAAGTAGCGACTACAATGTTGTGGAAACTGATCACATAATTTATCTAGAGCTTCTTGTACAGTAGTATAAGAAGAATCTTTAAGTAAAGACTCATAATAAGGGCGTTGCTGTTCCGTAATTTGCTTGGTTTGCATGATTACCGTTTGGCGTACTTCATGTTGGGGAGCTTGAATAGCTTTTCGAATTAGCTCTATACTAGCAGGGTCGTTATCATTAATAAGCTGTGTAACAATTTCGGAGCGCATTGCATGAAAATGCTCCCTTTCAAAAGCTCGAATAAGGAGGTCTCTTTTTTTCTCTAAGGCCGTATCGCGTAGCATAACAAGGGCGTCATACCTATCAATCATATTTTTAGCCCCTTGCAATTGAGCAGCAATTTCCTTTAGACTTTTTTTGAAAGTAATATTTTTTAGTACATAACTGCCAGGGTCAAATAAAACAAAACTAATTTCCTTTTGTTGTGGGTTAGGTATATCAATCTGCTCAGTTTGCTTTTGTATCATAAAACGCACGCTATTGCTGCTTCCATCTTGGTAATAAACTTCAATAACTATAGGCATTTTAAAAAGCCTTACCATTTCGTTAGTGGGGTGAATTTGCTGTACCGTTACTCGTGTTATCGCTTGTCCTTGAATATTCATAGGCGAATAGCTAACCTGGTAATGGGGCTCTCCGCCTCTATAAATCCATTGATCAAAAAACCAATACGGAGAAATACCTAATGTATCTTGGAAGGCTTGAAATAAATCGTTTGTTTCGACATTTTTATAAGCATGTTTTTTTAAGTAATATTGAATTACTTTTCGATAGGCTTCTTCGCCAAAGGTATAGATCATCATATCTAGTACGGCTGAGCCTTTGGCATAAAACCTTGCAACTCCACCCTTGGTACTAGCAATAGGGTAATTATCAGTTTTGGATGCTTCCAGGGCGCTATTTTGTTCTCCCCTTCTTTGCCATTGATAATGCGATTCTCCAAAATATTTCCGAGTAAACAATTTGGGATAGAAGGTAGCAAAACTTTCATGTAGCCAAATATGGCTGGGCGAACGATGGGTAATTAAGTCTCCAAACCATTGGTGAGTAAGTTCGTGCACATTAACATTGATATAATTTCTATCTAAAAAGTCTCTAGTATCTACACAAAAAAAATCACCGAATATAGTAGCTGTAGTATTTTCCATGGCTCCATAAATAAAGTCTTGCACAGGCACCTGGGAATATGATTCCCAAGGGAAAGGAATGCCTGTATGCTCCTCCATAAATTCTACAGCTTCTTTAGAATAGCGATATGTAGTTTCGAAGCGACTTTCCCAATCTGGGTAATACCATAAGTGAATAGGGATATTATTTTTAGTAGTAATTGTTTTCACCTCATACTCTCCAATAGCTAACATTAGAAGGTACAAAGAATGAGGCTTTTGCATTTTATAGTGCCAAGTTCGAGTACCATCGTGATTATCTCGTACGCCTAGTCGGGTTCCATTCGAAAGCACTTTGTACTTTTTATCAAAGGTGACAATAGTCTCTGTAATTACTTTATCATTGGCATCATCATAACAAGGAATCCAATAGCGGTGATCGATGCCTTGCCCTTGGGTCCAAATTTGTTTACGGCTGATTCCTTTTTTGTCTTTCCATCCAATGAAATAGATACCTTTTCGTGGACGCGCCTTATAGTGAAATGTAATGCTATCTTGATTTCCCCACTGTAGGCTAGGATTCGGATAAACTATAACACCCTGCGTAGTAGTTTTAAAACGTGTAGGACGATTGCCTAGAGTAACCTGTATAATTTCAATGCCCGGTCCATCAAAAAAGATACTATCTACTTTTTCTTGAAGGGTACGAAAGTAATGGGTCACCACACCATTAACCAGGCCTTGCTCCGGTTCAAAACGCACATTTAACTTCACATGTAGGATGTCCAAAGCATGCTCCCTTGGGATAGACTCCTCCTCAAAGTAAGTAGGAGTCATTTTCTGCGCCCTAAGAAGAGGGCAGAGAAGAATAAATAAAAAACATATAGCATGAATATTTAATAAATTCATGTCGCCCTTTGAAATTTAGAGAAAAATTTGGTATGCGTAGAATAAACATGCCCTCAGGTAGGGGCAGCTCAATTTAGAAAATCAAAATTACTACTTTAATTCAATTCAAAAAAATGTGGGCTTTACGGCTTTGCTAGAGAGGGAATTAACTAACTAGAGAGGGAAATAAAAAGAGGCAAGAAAGAAAATTTTTTATGTAGGCTCATGGATTAATTTTGGCTACTCTTATTTGGTGCCTTCCTCCCTCAAAGGGAGTACTTAGGAAGGCTTCAACGCAACTGAGTGCCTCCGCAAGGCTAATAAAACGAGCAGGTAAACAAAGCACGTTAGCATCATTATGTTGGCGTGCTAATTTTGCGATTTCTGCATTCCAGGCTAGAGCAGCTCTCATATGCGGGTAACGGTTAGCGGTCATACAAACACCATTTCCACTACCACATAGGAATATGGCGCAGCTTTCAGGCTCTTCTTTCATCTTTTGGGCGGCAAAATGAATGATATCTGGGTAATCCACTGCTGCGTCACTGTAGGTTCCCATATCCCTAAGCGCCTCGAATTTAGTACGCTCTTGTAGTGCCGCTTTAATTTGCTCTTTTAAAGCATAGCCTGCATGATCACTAGCCAGGAAAATAACCATTGACCTAATTTGACTTAATTTATTGCTGCTTCTATTACTGATAAATTACGGTATATTCGTCTGATTTACCACTTTCTAACTGATAGATTAGGTATTCGATAACTTGCTCCTCCTCTCGGTTATATACTTCTTTAAGATTGGCGCCCAAAAATCGCGCAATTACTTGCCAAAAAGCAGCAGTACCCCAATTGCGATAATCCCGTATAAGTTGAAAAGCGGAGTTACTGGTTTCCCGATGAATTAGTTTAATTAGTAGCTTGCCCTGTGATAAAGTAAGGTCATAAATTTTTTTTTCATACTTCTGAAACAATTCTTTCTCCAACTGTTTTAGGTATTTTTCTTTTTCTTTTTCGGAACGCATGGTAGCAAGCTTATCATTAGTTTCATTGAGTAAGCGACTACATTCCTTTGCTAAAGGATACACTACTTTGAGGTTGTATCGCAGCTTTTCATACTTTTTGAGGCGCTGAAGATAGGCACGCCTTTCGGCTTCTGTAGGCGCCCTGGCAATAATTTCTACCGGCGGTAAGTAGCTCGTAGCAATTCCATCCGGACCTACCCATAGTCTAATAGGACCCGCTTCACTCTGCGCACTTACATATGAACTTGCAATTACTCCTCCATTCAGCAAAAATAAAAAAACAAGTAGTTTCATGAGTGAAATTAATTTTTGAATTTTAATACGAATGTGGAGTAAAAAAGATTGCACTAATTAATAGTTTTTTTTTTCTAAGAAAGCATCAAAATGTATGCCAATTTATTATTGGCTGACTTATTTGTAAGGATTAGTTCTTTTGCCCTTTTATTTGTTTGATGACTATATACATAGCATTTGCTACACTTCGTTGAATTACACGCTCTCGATTATTTTCAAAGATAAATTGTTTGGCATAGGTATTATACGCATCGGCATATCCTATCCAAACTGTACCGACTGGTTTTGTTGGGGTTGCACCATCGGGTCCCGCAATTCCCGTAGTGGAGAGGCCAATGGTAGTACCCATTTTTTCTCTGATACCCACTGCCATCTCTATAGCGGTTTGCTCCGATACTGCACCAAATTCTTGGAGAGTGGAGGGCTTAACACCTAATAAATTAATTTTTTGTTCATTAGCATAGGCTACAATACCTCCATGTATGTACCGAGAAGCTCCTGGTACTGAGATAATTTTTGCACATAGAGCTCCCCCTGTACAACTTTCTGCTACACTAATGCTAGATGCATTAGCAATTAGTAAATTACCTAATACTTCTTCGAGTGTGGCTTCACCTTCTCCAAAGAGGAAAGGAGCTAAAATATTTTTAAGTTCTTCTAAAAGGGTATTGAATTGGATAAGTTCTTTTTCTTCTAATGTTGAAATAGAAAAACGAATATCTAAGGAACTAAGACTGGGGTTATAGGCTAGTTGCATGGAGGGAAGTAATTTTTGTTCGAATGGCGCAAGTAGGGTAGCTAAGTAGGTTTCGGTTACCCCCATGGTGCGCAGAGTAATTGAACGAAAAAAGTGTGAGTCATAGTGCTTTTCTATGTAAGGGAAAACATGAGTTTGGGCTAAATGTTTCATTTCGTGGGGAACACCAGGCAAAACAAAATAACACTGATGGGTATTTTCCTTAGTGAAAAGCAGCCCAGGCGCTAAGCCTTCTTCATTAGGTAAGACCTGGCATCCCTCAGGAACTAAAGATATTCTTGCAGCTACTTCTGTAAAAGGACGATTTCTTTCTTGATAGATTTTTTCTATTTTTCTTAGAGTAGGCTCGTGGGTTTTTAGGTAAGTACCAAAATAGTCTGCAATTGTGCGTCGGGTAATATCGTCTATAGTTCCTCCTAATCCGCCACAGGAAATAATTATTTCTGATTTAGTAAAGCCCCAATCAAGTGCATTCTTTATAGCCTCTTCTTGGTCTGCAATCACTAGAATCTGGGCAATTTCAATACCCCTAGCATTCAGGTTTTGCGCAAGCCAATGAGTATTAGTATCGAGAGTTCGACCAATAAGAATTTCGTTACCAATAGCAATTAGGGTTGCTTTTGCCATAGCTGCATAAATTTAGGGAATATTGGAAAGATATTTGCTTTGTTCTACTTGTAATACTTGACGAGAGGTATCTTTTTTGCGGTACAAAATAGCTACTATTTTGCAGTGGTGGGCTTTCCATTCTGGAGGAAGTATTCCCCTTACGGTAATAGTCTTTCGTTTAGATATATTTCCCTCCTCGAAAACAGGTTGGCCCCAAGTACCGTTTAATGAGCCCCTAAGCGTTTCGTTATGTACGTAATTGTAAATATTTTGGTTGGCTAAAGAATAGTCTTTCTGGTAGCCAATTATGCTATCTTCTATAACGTAAAAAGAAATATGGTCTTCAACAGAAGGAGCTTGAATAGAATCAATAGTAGCAGTAGCAGTAATTTGGCGTGTAGTAGAGTTATATTGAGTAGAGAGTATTAAGAGAGCAGGGGCTGGTTCTTTTAGAAAGGAATCTACGCAGGCAGCCCAATTGCCTCGAGTTAAAATTAAATTATTATTCCATTTGCGGCGATTAATCAGAGCACGGGGTATGCCACCAGGGGTTACTCCAAAATAAGCGTCTAATTCATTTCCTGTTTGTGTGCGCAAGTCTAAAGTATGGCTAGAATTAGGGGTTGCAAGAGGACCGGCATGAATCCGAATAAGTACTAAGCGGTCTTGATATATTTTTTTTAGCCTATCTGCTTCTTTAGATGCGGTAGGGCAATTGCCGCATAAAAAGCCCGTAAAATCTTCTAGCAATACTTTTTGTTGATTAGTTCCGCGGCTAGGAGTAGGTATATTGTTTTCTTTATAAGGCGGCTCTATTACATCGCACCCTTCTATTATAAACAAAAGAGCAAAAATGGAGAAAAAATAATAGAATATTTTCATTGAAAACTTTGTTAAAATGAATCGTTTATATGCAATTGCAATATAAATAAATCTTTTTATTTTGTTCTTTAGTATTTCTTTATGCCTTTCAAATTTTTATTCTAATTTTATTAAGAAACGCATGAAAAAACTAGAGTACTTTCAACATCGAATGATGCAGACTGTAGGCACGATAGGAGTGCTTTTAGCAAGTCTTTTTTATTTTAGTACGGTTTATCTCGTTCTGAAAGAGCACTGGAGTTTTTTTGACGAGGTTACAGGCGACGTTTTATTTCTTTGCTTTTTAACTTCAGGGTACTTATTGGTATTAGCTTTTTTTAGTATAGGTCTTCGGTTTCAGATGCGATGGGCTCATTTTATGGTTTTGCTTCTTACAATGGGCTACGTTTTGCTTACAAGCAAATATATACATCAAATGCAAGGAGAAGATACTCGCTGGCAAAACTTAAGCAATAATTTATTTACACCGCCAGTTACTAATGCTACAAAGCCCAACTGAGAAGTGCTATTCCACTTATTATTCCAAAAAACTTGGAAATAACTGAGTTTTAATAAATTTCCACATAGTTTTCAGTATAGTGCAAATATATTTGCATTTATTAGTGCAAAACAGAAATATATTTGCACTACGACCTTTGGGTAAGTAAAATAGAATAATATGAAAGGGATGCAATTAGTCGGATTACGAGGGCTATTGGGAATATTGATGCTATTTTCTTTATTGGCTTGCAAACAACAGGGAATAATAAATAAAGTCAAATATGAGGGCAAAAAAATCACCAACACTTGCAAGGATTTTGAGGATGAAGTAAAAGCCCTTATTGAAGCTAACCAGGGAACAAGTCAATTGCGAATTAGTGAATTCGATAATTCTCAATTTAATTACTACTATCTAGAGCCGGGCCAATTTGAGCAAATTAAAGATACCTTATACTTTCGTCTAATTAACGATATTGTATATGAAAAATATTTACACAAAGGAGTAGCAATTGAAATTCATGCAGAATATCAGGCGCAGGAGCACCTTAAGCACTTAGAAAAGAGTGTTAGCGGTAAGCTAGGAACTTTGCGCATAGATAGAAAGTATTTTGATAGAAATAGCTACCCTTACTTTATTTACAAGCTACCGGTAGGCCAAAATTTGAATGGCAAAAACCTAAATCTTAAATTTTCGGTAGTTCAGTACGATAAAAAAGGGCGTCTGAAAAAAGTTTTTTGTAACTCTGTAGACGTACCCATTGGTCCTTTAGACCCCTCCTGCTGCACAGATAAGCCTTGGGTAGAAGTAAAGCCTAAAACTATAGTCAAAATTCCTGATATTGAAATTAAAGATGAAAATTATCGGTACAAAGGATTTACAGGTACATTGGACCTTATATTTCCCATGAACTCGGCTAAATATACCAAAAAAAGTAGAGAAGAATTTAGAGACGTTATTTTGAATTATATTTCCAAATATGAAAATGTAGGATATACATTAACAGCTATACATATAGAAGGCTACGCTTCTCAAGGAGGAAAAGTAGATTACAATCAAAAGCTTTCGGAGGCACGCTGTCAAACGGTGCAGAAAGATTTAGAGGAGCACTTTAGGAAAATTAATCGAGAGGGACAGGTTCGAATTACTGCGAAAGGAAATGGGGAGGATTGGGAGCGCTTTATATTGCTGGCTAAAATTGCTAACTTTACAGAAGAAGAAAGGGAGCAAGTACTTCAAATTGCTAATTCTCCAGAAGATCCAGACGTAAAAGAAGCCAAACTTCGTAAACTACCGTTTTATTGGAAAAAACTGGTACCCGAAGTGATGGAGCATTGCCGGCACACCTTTATTACCTTTACCTTCGATTATCACTTAGATAAAATGTATTATGAAAATTTTCCTAACCAGATTCCTATTATTTCTCCAGAACTATACAACGTAGCTACCAAGGTACACACTATTGTAAAGTATAGAAAGGGAGTTGACCCGAACGCAAATTTGAGAATACTTAACTACTTAATAGATGAGAATGGCAATAAAAAGCCTAATCTTTTTGCTATGCGCTCGGGCTATCACTACGTGCTTAGCGACCCCAAGAGTGCAATCGCAGATATTGAAACAGCTTATCAAATGGAAGCAACTAATTATAATTATAGCCTTTTGGGTTTAGCTTACAAGACCGCCTGGGCAGATAACTATTCTTTGAGTGAGCGACTCCGAATTCTCAATGACTATTCTACTTTCTTATCCAAAAATCCTAATGATCCTATCCTACGGTTTAACCAAGCTGTTATGATGGAAAAAGTGGGTTATCTTTCGGGGGCACTCGCAGAGTACGATGGTATGCTTGCTAAGGGAGAAAGTGAAGCTGTTTTACTGAATAACCGCGCGGTGGCACGTCTTAAGGCAAGCCGTCTTACTGAAGCAGAAGCTGATTTACTAGAAGCATTGCGCCTTAACCCCCAATTAGCAGAAGCACATTTTAATTTAGCTATTATCTACGCCTGGCGTGGCTTAACCTATAAGGTAATTGAAAATTTAGATAAAGTAATTGCTCTTGAGCCCAGCTATAAGTGCGAGATTACCAAAAATCCTGTTTTTCGACAAATGCGCAAAAATCCCTTATTTGCCGAAAAGTATAATAATATATGCAATTGAATAAGTAAGGGCTAATATCTAATTACTTGTAGGTTTACACCAGAAGTTTTAATAAAATCTTGCAAAGTTGCATTATTAGCACTAGGAATTTCTTGGCGGGTTCCCTCCCATTCCTTTCGACCCTTGGAGATAAACAAAATTTTATCGCCAATAGTTAAAACGCTTTTAATATCATGAGAAATGACAATAGTGGTGGTCTTAAATTCGTCGGTAATATCTTCAATAAGATGGTCTATAACTTCAGCGGTTTTTGGGTCAAGTCCAGAGTTAGGTTCATCACAAAATAAATATTTGGGGTTAAGGGCTATAGCTCGAGCAATTCCTACTCTTTTTTTCATTCCTCCCGAAAGTTCTGAAGGGTATTTTGACTCTGTGCCTGGTAAGTTTACGCGTTCTAAACAAAAAGCTACACGGTCCTTAATTTCATTTTTGCTCATTTTGGTAAACATTTCTAGAGGAAAAGCTACATTTTCACCTACTGTTTTGGAATCAAAAAGAGCAGAGGACTGAAACAACATTCCAATCTTTCGCCTTAGCAAGCGGAGCTCTTTTTCATTGAGTTTAAGGAAATCAACCCCATCATAATAAATTTCTCCCTTATCAGGTTTAAGTAGTCCTACTATGCACTTGGCTAGGACCGTCTTTCCACTCCCGCTAGCGCCGATAATCATATTTACACTACTGTCGGCAAATTCGAAGTCAATATCTTGTAATACTTTTTGTTCTCCAAAACTTTTGCAAATTCCTTTTATGAGAATAGACATTTTGAGGCGGTTAGGAGTATTTATAGTAAAAATTTAGCAAGGAGGTAATTAACAATTATAATAGTAGTACAACTTCTAACAACAGCAGCAGTACTAGCTTTTCCCACTTCAATAGCCCCACCTCTTACGAAGTAGCCCTCATAGGCTGAAATACTAGAAATGATGAAGCTAAAACTTACAGCCTTAATTAACATAAAGGTTACAAAAAAAGGCTGCGTATAAGTTCTTACGCCCTCTGTGAATTGCGCATAAGAAACAATATCAGTAAGTACTCCAGCTAATATGCCGCCTACGTGCATTAAAAAAGCCGCAAAAGTTACTAAAATAGGAACCGCAATAAGAGCACCAATAATTTTGGGAAAAATAAGGTAGGACGCTGAATTGACTCCCATTACTTCTAGTGCATCAATTTGTTCGGTAACTCGCATAGTTCCAATTTCAGAGGTAATATTGGATCCTACTTTACCCGCAAGAATTAGGCAAGTAATAGTAGGCGCCATCTCTAGCAGTGCAGAGGCCGAAACTACATTTCCAATTACTGTTTTAGGATAAAATCCGCTACTTATCTGATAAGCCGTTTGCACGGTGCCTACAGCTCCAATAAAAAGAGAAATAATAAATACAATCATTACGCTGCCTATACCCATGGCTACTACTTCTATCAGTATGGCTTCCAGGTACACTTTGAGCTTTTCAGTAAGAGTAAATGTTTTTTGGAGCAATAGCAAGTAACGTCCAATATGATAAAACGGCTGCATCATACAAACAAATTTACACAAACTTCCATTCAATTTGCTTTGAAGTACGATTATAAAACAAAAGTATTTTTCTAAATTCACTTTTTGTTGAATTAGTTCTTATTGGCAAATCTTCCTCGTATTGGCTTTCTTTTTACGGTATGTGGCCTATTATAGCGGATCTTATTTTGCGTTTTCGTATAGCCCTTTTTGCTTTTATTTTAGTATTTACATTGTTTTTTGGTTATTATGGCTTTACCCACGTAGAAATTGTTCAAGAGTTTGTAAAGGTAATTCCTATAGATGATCCTGATTTAATAGACTACAATCATTTTAAAAAATATTTTGGAACGGATGGAAATAGCTATCTCATTGCTCTAAAAAGTTCTGGAGCGAATTGGTACCAGGCTTCTAAGTTAGGAGGAATACAAGAATTAACCCAAAAGATAAAAAGCCTTGAGGGGGTAGAGCGGGTAATAAATCTTACGAATGTAGTTGAACTTACTTTAGATTCGGCAACGCAAAAATTTAAATTTCTTCCAATAGTATCCACCTCTTTGCACCAACCAAGCACCATAGACACTCTCCGTAATAAGTTGCAGAAATTACCCTTTTACCAGCCATTACTATTTAACCCTACGCAGGAGGTAACTCTTTTACTGGTTACGGTTAAAGATTGGGTCTTATATGATAAAAGAAAGCACCAGCTTGCTGCTGAACTAGAAAAGCTAGCTCGTCAATTTGCTGCCCAGCAGAATATTTCAGTGCATTTTGGCGGTCTTCCTTTTTTGAGAAGTTATATTGCTAGAAAATTGCCGCAGGAAATGGCAATTTTTAGTACTATGGCTATTTTATTAACAGCGGCAGCATTGTTTATTTTTTACCGTTCCATATATGCTGTTCTTTTTCCTTTAACTCTGCTCATAATTAGTGCAGTATGGACCCTAGGAATTATTGCCCTACTAGGCTATAAAATTACTATTCTTACCGCTCTCTTACCTCCTATTATCATTATTCTCGGAATTCCGCCTAGCATCTATATGCTTTCAGAGTATCATGAATCGTATAAGCAATGCGGAGATAAAATACAGGCCCTTCACAAGATGATATTGCGTCTAGGACTTGTGACTTTAATGATAAACGCTAATACTGCCTTTGGGTTTCTTACGTTATATTTTACTCAAGTGGTTATTTTACAGGAATTTGGGTTGGTTGCATTTTTAGGAACGATGGCTGCCTACTTTTTAACTATTGTTTTACTACCCGGTTTTTTTAGTTTTTTACCCCCTCCCTCTGAAAAAAACTTAAAGCACCTAGAAGCTCCCTTTATAAAAAGACTGATTAATTCTTTGGAAAAATTAGTATTTACGCAAAAAAGATGGATTTATTTAGGTACCTTTTTGGTAGTTTTCGTTTCATTACTGGGGATTGCAAAGTTGCAAGCTGTCTCCTTTATGGCAGACGATATTCCTCGTAAAGATTACATTTATACAGACCTTAAATTTTTCGAGTCTCACTTTGGGGGCGTAATGCCCTTTGAGATTTTTATAGAATGTCCTAAAAAAGGCGATCTCCTAAAATTACGTAATCTCAAGAAAATAGACGAGCTGCAACAGGCTCTAAAAAAGTATCCGGAGATATCTACTACTTTAAGTTTAGTAGATGGTATTAAATGGAGCCGTCAAGCGCTGTTAGACGGAGAACCCAGTGCTTATGCCCTGCCTGTAAAGGAAGAACTTGATTTTATTGCTAGAGCCACTCCAAGAAAGATTACTTCCGGCTCAGGAGCATATAATCCTCTTTTTTCTTTGGTAGATAGTACTTATCGAGTGGCCAGAATCACTGGCTTTATGCAAGATGTGGGCTCAATTAAAATGAATATCCTTTTAGATAGTATTCAAAAAGACATTGAACGTATTTTTGTCGGCTCCTCCTCCCATCTTAAAGTGGTAGCTACAGGTACTACTAAGATTTTTCTTAAGGCTAATGATTATCTTATTGAGAATCTGGTTTGGAGCCTAGTAGCTACTTTTTTGATTATCGGGCTACAAATGTTTTGGCTTTTTGGATCTTGGAAAATTATGCTTATTAGCATGGCGGTGAATATTGTTCCTTTGCTTCTTACTGCAGGAATAATGGGCTTTTTGAATATTCCTATAAAACCTTCTACAGCCTTAATTTACGAACTAGCTTTTGGAATTGCTATTGATAATTCAATCCATATCTTAGCTGCTTATCGTTTTGAACGCATAAAAAATGGTAGCAAAGAAATAGCCCTTACTTTAAGTTTGCGGAGTACAGGCTTAGGCATTATTTATACTTCGATTGTTTTATTTGCAGGTTTTTCAATTTTTGCTCCTTCGGCATTTGGAAGTACGAGTGCTCTAGGAATTCTTACTTCTACTACTTTGCTAGTAGCTCTTTTTTCAAATCTTTTTCTTTTACCTGCGTTGATTTTGGACCTTGATACTTCAAAAAAAAATCAACCTCAATTTGAAGGGGCAATTATGGAAGACCTAAAAGTTTAACCTCTAGGCTTTTTATTTTTTGTATTTGCATCTTAGACTAATTATTTGCAATTTTGCATCTGCAAGGTAGCACGACTCGATTTTCTTGAACCCCGCCAGGTCCTAACGGAAGCAACGGTAGAGAAATAGAGTGCGATGTTGCCTTGCTTTTTTTTTTTGCAAAAACATTTAAGTCCACCTGTTTTTCCTCCCTTACCTTCGATCTTAATACTGGCAAAAGCTGCCCTGATTGTGAAAGTTCTCTTTTCTAGGCTTTGTTAATTGCTTGTTTCAAATACGTAGCATCCAATTATTTATTTGATAACTTTGTAGAGCTAAGCAAACTACCACCATTACCTGAATGGCTACTACAATACAATTGGTGCTCTAGCAAAGTTTTTTAACAAAGTGCTATATGTTAACTCTTTTTAAGCAAAAAAATTTTTTATCTACTGCTCTGTGTATACTAGCTATGCTGGTAGCTACCCTGGCATTTTTTCATCCTCTCTTAAGGGGTAAATTGATTCGGCAATCCGATCTTATCCTTATTAAAGGAATGCAGAGGAATATAGAAGAGTACAGAGAAACCCATAATGGAGAGGATGCTTTGTGGTCTATGAGTATGTTTAGTGGAATGCCTGCCTATCCGATACATGTACAATATGAGGGAAATATTTTAAGGCCAATACAAAGGGTATTAAAGTTAGGATTGCCAGAACCTATAGGCTTATTTTTTTGGGGTATGGTTGGCTTTTTTTGGCTATTGCGCTTATATTCCGTGGGACCTTATTTAGCCCTAGCAGGTGCTTTTGGTTTTGGTTTCTTCTCTTACTATATCATTATTACAGAAGCAGGGCATGGAGCCAAACTGGCTGCTCTTATGTATTCTCCTGCAGTTATAGCTAGTATTATTACTGCTTTTCGAGGTAAAATTTTTCTAGGAGCTGCTTTACTTTTTTTTACTTTAGGCTTACAAGTGCTAGCCAATCATATTCAAATGACTTACTATTTACTTATGGTGGTAGTTATAGTAGGGTTGTATGAGCTAGTAAAGGCTTTTCAGGAGAAGGTATTGAAAAAATTTTTTCTTACTACAGCAGCTCTTAGTTTGGCAGCGGGCCTTGCAGTTGCTATTAATGCAAGCCATCTTATGCCCTTTTATGAATACTCGCATTATTCCATCCGGGGTAAAAGTGAGCTTAAGCTAGAACCCGAAGAAATGAAAGACCCTAAACTCAATGTACATAAAACTAAAAGAGGTTCGGGTTTAGATAAAGAATACGCCTACGGATGGTCTAACGACCGTGATGAATTGATGACTTTGCTTATTCCGAACTTTAAAGGTGGAAGTTCTAATGGAGCTTTAACTAAAAATTCTCATACCTATCAGTTATTTGAAAGTCAGGACCCTGAGGGCATTTATATTAAGCAAAAACAGTGGCCTTTGTACTGGGGAACTCAGGCCTTTACTTCAGGTCCAACTTATGCTGGAGCGGTGGTTTGCTTTTTATTTATTTTGGGTTTAATATTAGTTCGTTCGGGTATAAAATGGGCGCTTTTGTATGCTACTTTGCTTTTCTTTTTGCTGTCTCTTGGCAAAAATAGCTATCCACTGTGGGAAGCTTTATTATTACTAAGTTTGCCTGCTATTTTTTATTTTACTTATAAAAAATTGAAAAAGGTGCCGCCGCCCCTATATGGGGCTTTACTGACCCTAGGGGGGATAATTTTAGTTAGTCTTATAGGTGATGATCCCGCTCGCAGCTTTACTATTAAAGACTTGTTTTTCGACTATTTACCAATTTACAATAAGTTTCGAGCTCCCGCTTCTATGCTTGCTATCGTAGGCATTACTATGCCATGGCTTGCTATTTTAGGAGCGAGCGCCTTTATGGACCCTTCCATAGAAGATAAAACTAAGAAAGTTGCTTTGTTGTATGCCCTAGGTATTTGCTTGGCATTAGTTTTACCCTTTGCGTTTGCTCCTGATAGTTTTTTTTCTTTTACAGGACCTTCGGATGCGCAGTTTTCAGAGGAGCAAAAGCCTCTTCTTGAAGCGCTTATAAAAGACCGAAGATCCTTGATGGTTGCTGATGCTTGGCGTAGCTTTTATTTTATTCTCGTGGCGGCTGCGTTATTGGAGTTGTTTCGTAGAAAAATTTTACAAGAGCAGCTCACAAGTATAGGACTTGCTTTGGCAGTACTTATTGATCTATTTGTGGTGGATATACGTTTTCTTTGGAAAGACGAGTATGAAACTAAACAAGAATTTGAATCTCACTTTCAACCCCGAGAAGCCGACCTTATTCTTAAGCAACAAGATACCTCTTATTTTCGAGTTTTTCCTTTAGGCAGAAATCCTTTTAATGATGGTCGTACGCCTTACTACCTAAAATCAATTGGTGGTTATAATGCGGTGAAAATAAAGCGTTACCAACAGCTTATTGAAGCACATATTAGTGAAATGAATATGAATGTGATAAGTATGCTCAATACTAAATATATTATTACGCAGCAACCTCTAGAACACCCTGCTTTAGAAAAGCTCTATACTACTCGTGAAAATGAGATAATATATAAAAACCGCATTAATTTTGGACCCGCCTGGATAGTGCAAGATGTAAAGGTAGTGCCTACGCCCGATGATGCTATTAAAAGTCTTGATACTCTTAAAACGTTTTACCAAGCTGTAATAGAGCAGAAAGACGCTAAAGAGCTTGCTTCAAGACCTTTTGCAAAAGATAGTATCAACCTGGGTAAAGAATATATTCGATTAATTAAGGCGGATAATCGTCATATGCAATATGAGTTTTTTTCAGATAAGAATCGTTTTGTAGTTTTTAGTGAAGTGTACTATCCTAAAGGATGGAAGGCTTTTATAGATGGAAGAGAAACTTATATTTTTCATACTAATTATGTTTTGAGGGGCTTAGTGATACCTGCTGGTAAGCACAAAGTTGAATTTAAGTACGATCCCCAAGTGCTTAAGCAAAGTAAAATTATATCTCAGGTAGCCTCCGTTTTATTACTCCTTACATTGGCAGGAGCTATTTTCTTTGAAATTCGCAAAATTAAGCAGGCTTCTGTTTAGTATTTATGCTATACATAATTGTAGAAAAAAATACTTCCCGCCTTAATTACGTGCTGGAAGTATTTTTTTCTACCGTTGTCTCTATTCCTTACCAAGTAATAAACTTAAACACTTTTTATATCCTTTGGGAGCAACCAGATATAAGAGCTGCTGCTCAGGAATATTCAACTCTCTTTTTCCTAAATTACAGTTCTTTTTATCTGTCTAATATCTTTTGGATGCCTCCCTCGGGTTTACTTACAGAGCAGGAAGTTTATGAGCACTCCTACACTATTGGGCATTTTGAAAATCAAGTTTTTTATCTAGAATGGGAAAATACAAATACGGGTAGTCTCTTACCTGAAGTAAGACCCTATTGGTTGCCCGATTTTTTTGCTGCTGCGTTTTACATTTTAACGGAGTATGAATTTATGCTTGCGCAACAGGGACTAGGCCAGCGGCAGCTGGACATTCATAAACGACTTTTTTATCCAGCTAATATCCTTTTTCAAAGTCAATATTACAAAACTCCTGTTGTAGAAAGTTATGTCCATTATTTACTACAAAAATTGCAAGTTCCTTCTAGTCTTATCCAGTATCCTAAGCAACAACCTTGGCTCGTAACAGTGGATATTGACTCTCCTTGGCGGTATTTATATAAAGGATGGTGTAAAAATGGGGGGGCGCTTTTACGAGACAGTATTTTGTTTAAGTTTGAAGCCATACGAAGGAGAGTGGGGGCTTTAATTACTAAAAAAGACCCTTATGCTACCCTTGAACTTTTTCAAGAAGCCTTTGGTAGAGAGAATATAATTTTTTTTTGGCTAGTAGGGGGCGTTACTAAGTATGATACTTCTTATGTTTTATCTCGCCACAAGCAGTATGCCAAGTACATTCAAAATTATCAAGAGCAGGACGTAATGTGCGCTCTTCATCCCTCTTATGCAGCAGCATTTGATTTCTCAATTTTGGAGCAGGAAAAGGCGGCTTTAGAAAAAGTGATCAAAAAAAAAGTGGAATATGCGCGTTTTCATTTCTTTCGTTTGCACTTACCGGCTTCTAGAAAAGCTTTGCTTCGCTTAGGTATTTTTTACGACTTTACTACTGCGCTAGTATACGATAACGGTTTTTTACATGGAATGGCACGTCCTTTTCCCTGGTTTGATTTAGAGGCTAATACTCAAACTGAATTAATTTTATTCCCTACTCACGTAATGGACCGTACTTTTATAAGCTATCAAAAATTAACTCCCCAACAAGCTTTGTTGCAAACTTGGCAAGTTTATGAACAAGTGCGCATTTATAAGGGCTGTTTTACTTTACTGCTACACCCTCCCGTTGCCTCTGGCGTAGAAGAATGGCAAGATTGGAAATTTTATTTTAATGAGATTAAAACTATTTTGACTAGATGAGCGTATTAATAGTAATTTTTTTTGCTTTAAGTTTAGGTATAAAAGCTTGGGGGGCTTTCCAAGAGAAAGGAGCTCTTAGTGCGGAGCAGTATAAAAAATTATTTTTTGCTCAAATATTACGCACTTGTCAAAAGAAAAAATTATTATATCAAAAGACAGTAGTTTCTAAGTGGGGAGCAAAACAGAGTAGAGAAAGTAAAAATTTAACCCTTGTTAACTGTAAGTGCAGCGTAAGCCAGCAAGACACCCTTTCTTTAAGCAAAGAAACTGCTCTTGCTGTACAATTTCTATTTAATGACCCCTATATAAATTCTTATTTTATTACTTCTGTCAAAAGTTCTGTCAAAGAAAATATTTGGAGAGCAGAAATAAAAAAAGAATATTTTGAGAAATCGGAGCTGAAGGCGCAAGTCTTACAAATGCAAGAGCGAGTATTGCGTAGAATTACTTCTTGGTACTCTCGCTCTAGCTTTCTGTATCAGTTGCAAACCTCTATTACTGTATATTTTTCTGAGCAAGGACTATATCAAAGGCATATTATTGAGGTGGAAGTAGCAATACCGTTTTTAGAAACTCAATTTAAAACCATAGTCACGGGTCGAGCTTTATTTTTTTGATAGCGCTGACCTCTTTAAATAATAAATAAAAAGGCTTATCTTTTTCATTATATTTCTCGTTGTTATTTTGCTTTTTTATACACAAATGTGTAATATACTTTGTGGGGCTTCGAGATAAAAGCCAATACTTATGACATTTTGTCACATGCAATTGTTTTATTACTTTTGTATAAAAACTTAAAAATGAGTAATACCACGAGTAAATTTTTTTCTCCTCTGCAAAAGACCATAAACGAAGCTTTACAGGGCACAGCTTATGTTCAAAATGAAAATTCAGAAAAAAAGACAACCAAGCACGCTTTCATTGAAACCTATGGTTGCCAAATGAATTTTTCAGATACTGAAATTATAGCCTCAATTCTTTCAGATTTAGGATATGGTTTTACCCAACAAGAGCAGGAAGCTGACTTGGTATTGATTAATACTTGCAGTATTCGCGAAAATGCTGAGCAGAAGGTTTGGAACCGTTTGAAGCATTTAAAGTATTTGAAAAAACAAAAGCCTAGCTTAATGGTAGGTATAGTGGGGTGCATGGCAGAGCGGCTTAGGTATAAGCTTTTAGATGAGGAGCAGTTAGTAGACCTAGTGGTGGGGCCTGATGCGTATCGTTCTTTGCCCACTTTGTTACAAGAGGTGGAATCAGGGCAACGAGCTGTAAATGTGCTTTTATCTCGAGAAGAAACTTATGCAGACATAGCCCCTTTGCGTTATCATAGCAATGGGGTCTCGGCATTTATTTCGATTATGCGGGGATGCAATAATATGTGTTCTTTTTGTGTAGTTCCTTTTACGCGCGGGCGTGAGCGAAGTCGTGATTGGCAAAGCATCGTAAAAGAGGCTAAGGAGCTGGTGGAGTTAGGCTATCGAGAAGTAACCCTGCTAGGGCAGAATGTGGACTCTTACTATTATGAAGGCTGTACTTTTGCAGACTTACTAGAAAAAGTTGCACTAGTGGATAGCCGATTAAGGGTGCGTTTTTCTACTTCGCACCCCAAAGATATTACAGACCGTGTATTAGAGGTAATGGCAGGGTATGAAAATATTTGTAAATTTATTCATTTGCCCGTGCAATCGGGCAGTACGCGTATTTTAGAGTTGATGAACCGCGGCTATACTCGCGAGTGGTATTTAGATAAAATAGAAAGAATCCGTTACTATTTACCAAACTGTGGTTTAAGTACCGATATTATCGCTGGTTTTTGTAGTGAAACAGAAGAGGAGCATCAACAAACGCTTTCCTTAATGGAAATTGTACGCTTCGATTCAGCTTTTATGTTTTGTTATTCTGAAAGGCCGGGTACTCTTGCAGCAAGAAAATTTAGAGATGATGTTCCGGAAACAGTAAAGAAACGCAGACTTAGTGAAATTATTGATTTACAAAATCAGCATAGTCGTGAAAGTAATTTTCGGGATATTGGCAAGGTCTTTACAGTTTTAGTAGAGGGAGATTCTAAGCGTTCTTCTGCTGATTATTGTGGAAGGAATGATCAAAATAAAATGGTGGTTTTTCCTAAGCAAGGTACTTCCTTTAAGTCTGGAGATTACGTTAAAGTTAAGATTACTGCTGCAAGTAGTGCTACACTATTAGGCCAATTGCAATCTTAAAAAAATGAATAGAGAATCGATAAAGCAAAGATTTAACATTATTGGTAATCATCCTAAGCTTAACCATGCTATTGATGTAGCTATCCAAGTAGCACCGACTGACGTCACCGTGCTGGTTAATGGCGAAAATGGAACTGGTAAGGATATTTTTTCTAAAATTATTCATCAATTAAGTAAAAGAAGGCATCATCCTCTCATCTCTATTAATTGTGGCGCCATTCCCGAGGGTACTATCGACTCAGAGCTTTTTGGCCATGAAAAAGGTTCATTTACCTCAGCTTATGAGTCACGTAAAGGATACTTCGAAGAAGCTAATGGTGGAGTTATTTTTTTAGACGAGATAGCAGAATTACCACTGCCTACCCAGGCTCGTCTTTTACGAATTTTAGAAAATGGAGAATTTTTAAGGGTAGGAAGTAGCAAAGTGCAAAAGACAGACGTCCGAGTAATTGCAGCAACAAATAAAAATTTAGTAGAGTCCATTAAGCAAGGAAAGTTTAGGGAGGACTTGTATTTCCGTCTTAATACGGTTACCATTTATGTACCTCCTCTTCGCGAAAGGGGCGAAGATATTGAAGCAATTTTTCGATTCTTTGCTAATCTATTTGCTCAGCGTTACGGGCGCAATCCTTTGCAACTAACAGAAGCAGCAAAGAAATACTTATATCAGTATCATTGGCCGGGCAACGTACGAGAATTACGTAATTTTACTGAAAAATTAACTGTTTTAATTAAAGAAGACTATGTTACAGAGGAACACATGTTAGAACATTTACCCGTAGCAGAATCCCAGCTACCTGTATTGGTTACATCTGCTGCTCCTGTCTCTCCAACTATGGTAGTAAACTCTTCCCAGCATGATTCACTGAATGCAAAGGAACTATTATCCCAACAAGATTTTATTTTAAGGACACTATATGAATTAAAAGCGGACGTACAGTTTATTAAACATGCCCTTCTTGGTGTTTTGCAAAATCCTTTGCTTCCTGCGCCTAAAGATAGATATACACCTAATACGCCTTTGCTTAATCCCGCAACAAATTATTCCAATTCTATTAGTGCAGAAACTTCCGTTTCTTCTCAGGCTGCAATTGCACCTATTCACCCAGATTTGAGCTCCGATAATAATGAAAAAAAAAGGGTGGAAAATAATCCCCCTTCTGCAGTTTCTCATTCTTTAGCGGAAGCCACAGATAAAACCGTTGTAAATTCTTGCGAATCTTTGTCCCTAGAAAGTAAGGAAAGAGAACTGATTATTAAAGCACTAGAAAAACACAAACAAAATCGAAAGAGAGCTGCCCAAGAACTAGGAATTTCAGAAAGAACATTGTATAGAAAAATAAAAGTATTAGGATTGGAGCAAAATGGATAGTGTTAGATGGAAAATTTTGTGGAAATTTTGTCTGTTTATCATAACGCTCCTAAGTGGGCAAGGCTATGTAGGATGTTACCGATACTCCTTCACAGGAGCGAGTATTTCTCCTAATGTAAAAACAATTTCTATTGAACTTTTTCAAAATACGGCGGCCCTTGTGCAGCCTACCTTAGCACCCCAATTTACAGAGGCACTTCGAAATCGATTTATTACTCAAACGAATTTGAAGATGACAGTAGGACAAGCAGACCTACAATTTTCAGGTCAAATTACCGATTATAGTATTACACCCCTTACTATTCAGAGGGATAGAGCAGCTCAAAATCGCCTGACTATAAGTGTTTGGGTTAAGTTCATTAATGTGGTAGAGCCTGAGAAAAGCTGGGAACAAGTTTTTACTAACTTCGCCGATTTTTCGGCTTCTCGTTCTTTAAGTGAAGTAGAAGCAGCTTTAAATGCAGAAATTATAGAAAAAATAACGCAAGATATTTTTAATAAGGCTTTAGCAAATTGGTAATTGTTTGTAACAATCATAAAATAAAATAAAAATCATAAAATATGAGGCCCCTTGTTTTACTAGATAAATGTATTCATGAAAAATTAACTCTTGCTGAAAAGGCCTGGCTTATTAATCAAAGTGAAAAATATCCTTACTTTTCCCTCCTTCATTTCATTCAAGCGCGCAATGCTACTCTTTCGGAAGATACAAAAAAAACTAATTTGCAGGCATTAGGGGCTATTTATGCTACGGACCGCCTGCGCTACGCCGAGTTTATTCAAGCTATTCCTTCTATAGGAATTGCCCCTTTTCCAGAAATAGTGGAAGCTGATTCTTCTGCCACCACAGCTTCCTCTAATTTAGCTGGTTATGAGCAAAAATTAGAGCCAGAGGAAAGTATACAAAATATTTTACTCCCTAAGTTGGAAAGTGAGTCTTTGAATACTCCGCCCGTTTCTGTACAAAGCACGGGTAATATAGAAGAAATAGAAACACAAGGTCTAGCTCCACCCTCTTTATTTACTTTTTCTCAGGAAGAAGTTAGTGGGGAGAGTTCTGGTATAGAAAGTCCTATTTTGCTATTCCAAACGCAAGAACTAGGAGAAGAATGCGTTTATATTTCTCGACGCCTTGAACGTTTATTGTTGATTGCCATAAATGTTCACATTTATATTTATTCGGAGGTTCGAAAACAACTAAGTGATTACTTAACTGCGCAAGAAGTAAACGAATTGTTACAAATTGAAACGTCGCATAGTCAGGAGTTTAGTCAATTGCAAGGCAGCCAGGAAGTAGTTACTCAAAAGATATCCTCTGAGTTGCAGCAAATGACTGATGAGGCTGTTGTGTCCCAACAACAGGAGCTCTGCCAACAAGCTTCTTCCTTAAAAGATTCAATGTATGAGGAAAAAAGCTCCCTGACGCAATCTAACATACAACCGGAGGTAGATGATGAACTTTGCTCTTGGGAGGTCCCTACGTACTCGCTACGAAATGCATACTTACATTCTCTGCAACAACCCTTTGGTAATCAGGTCTCTGAAGCGGGTGCACAACCAGTAGTAGACCCCCAAGCTCAAGAACAGTTTATCGCTCAGCCTATTTCTAACGAAGCAGTAATCGAAGAATTTGTAAAAATATATGAAAATTCCAATACCACAGACTTAGATTTTTTCAATCGTGATAAGGCAGCACAGAAGTCGGATATTCAATTATCTTCTGACGAGGAGCCCCAAGAAGGTTGGTATAGTTATTTGCAGAAGCACCCTTTAAGAACTTCCTCCTTTGACCGCTTTGTTGAGCCTGACTTTGCTAACCTAAAAAGAACTCAAGAGTCCCCTTCTTCTCCTAAAAAGGAATTTCAAGAATCAAAAGAGGGAGAAGTGTACTTGAATAGAAATTTCTTTTTGGAGCAAGAAAGTGATACTAAAGAGAACGTCCTAAAAGGAAAGGACCTACAAGGTTCCAAGCAAGAGCAAAATATTAATCTTGTTTTGTATGAGTCTGCTACTGTATTCGAGCAATTCTCTCCTACGGCTGTTGATAATACTAGTGTAAAAGATTCTGCTTTCTCTGTTTCTTCTCAGCCAGAGAAAGTTACTTCGGAATCTATGAAAAGATTCATCCTTCCGGATTTTGGTCCAGAGGGTACTAAAATACTAGAGTTGCATTCTACTGATTCAGAAAAAAAAGGCGTCCAAGACCAGGGGGCCGCTGTAGAATTTTCTGGTATCAATACTGAAGCTCGTTCTGAAAGTACTTCTTTAACAGCTAATCCAATAGTAGAACCCATTAGTTCACCATCGTTCCGACGTTTTGTGGTTCCTGATTTTGGTACCCATTCTATTTCGCTTTCTCCACCCGCCTTTCAAGAGTCGATATCCTCTGATATACAAGAAGATAAAAAGTCTTTAGCTAGAGATAGGACGCAAAACTTACAAGAATTTGCAGTGCAATCTTCAATGGAGGCTTCTTGTACTCGACAGGAAAATGGAGAGGAAGCTATCAGTAATTTTTCAAATGTCTCTGAAAGTGGGGAGCAATCCATTGAAGTTTGCAGCCAGCAGAGTGCTGAATTAGCTGAATGGGTACAGGGTTTTAGTTCTGAACAGGCGCTGGAGCAAAATGTAGTACTTATTTCTGGGGTTGAGAAAGTTACAGCTGTTGACCCACTAGTGAGTCACTTGAAGAAAAATGAGGAAGAAAAAACTAGTGAACAAAGGCTACTGCAACCTGTTCGTACGGAGTCTTTTAATCGTTTTGTAGAGCCTGATTTTGCGTCCAATCCTTTTGCACGATTACGCCTTGAAGAAAAGTCATTCCCCCTGGAACCTGCGACTACTGACGCAGAGCAGGCTACAAATGCTAAAATTCAAGAATACTCGGTGCGGACTGAAAAAGAAAATAAAAACTGGGGGGCGATTAATTACAAATATAAAAATTGGCAATTTGAGATTATTGTTAAGCCTGAACATGCACAATTTATAGCCCCGTCGGAGGTAAAGGAAGGGATATCAAATTTTACTTCATCTCCGACTTCAGCGCCAGAAGAAAGTATTACTCTGCAAGCAGCAGAGTGTTTAACTCCTGAGGGGGAAATGAACTTAGAAACAGATTTTCAGACTGGGCAGAATCTGGTACAAAATAGTTTTCAGACTGCCACTTTGCAAGATACAGTTCCTGTAGTAGAGCAGCAACTTAAAAATAGCGAAGAGCTAGAAAATGAAACTAATATTTATATTAAAGGTGAGGCTGATTTCCAAAAGGAAGTGGTAGAACAGAGTATGGAGCAGATTTCTACTACTACTGAGTTAACTGATTTTTTTTCTTGGGCTTCTGCTACTTCTACTACTTCTGTATTTTCGAATAAGGCTCCCTTATTGGAAGAAGATGATTATTATATTTCTACCGAAGCTTTGTTGGCTACTAGCGTAGATGAAAGAATTGATAGATTTAAGAAAAACTTAGATAGAATTCGTAAAAAAAGCAACCCCTTGAATAATGTGGATATAAATATTTTGGAGTTTCAACAGCGATTTCTTGAAACTCTTGCCCAAACCATGAGTAAGCCACGTATAAATGTTGAAAATTTTGTTCAGGAGTTGGATTTAGCAGAAGAAAGAGAAAAAGATAATCCTAACCCTACCCCTTCTTCTACTTCCATTGATGATCTATTAGAAAGATTTAAAAAATTCGAACCAACCATCTATCAAAATATAGAGGCTAGAAGTTGGAATTCCACCTCCACCTATTCGAGCTTTCAGATTCTTGAAAATGATATAGAGGAGGAGCAGGAAGAAAATGAGTATGTTACAGAAACATTAGCTAAAATTCATATTAAGCAGGGCAATAAAGAAAAGGCAATTAAAATATATAAGAAATTAATGTTGAAATTTCCTGAAAAAAGCAGTTACTTTGAAAAACAAATTCAGCAATTGAAAGAATCTTAGTGTAAGTATTATGGAAGTACTGATATATATATTTGTAGGTATATTAATCATTGTTTGCTCTTGTCTTATTTTCTTAGTAGTTATCCAAAATAGCAAGGGAGGAGGTCTTTCTACAAGTATTAATATAACCAATACAGCTGCTCAAATTATTGGGGTGCGAAAGGCGGCAGATTTAGTAGAAAAAGCTACGTGGTGGTTCATTGGAATAATAGCTGGCCTTACTTTTGTTATTAACTTTAGTATTTTTGCTAATAGTGGCGGGGATACCGGAGGATTAATTATGAAGGAGGCTATTCAAAAGCAAGGAGGGGCTCCTACGCAAGCGCCTGGTAATAATACACAACCCCAAGGTTCTCCTCAGCAAACGCCTACTAACCCATAAACCGTTGGATATAGAATATTGAATTTGTGACAGAATTATGGAGCTAAGTACTCAAGTGGTTTCTGCAGCTGCTCCTATGATTCAGTACGATCGTAGGAACTACTCCGATGACCTCCTGATACAACTTTATAAAGGGCTTTTAAAACCCCGGATGATAGAAGAAAAAATGTTGATTTTATTAAGGCAAAATAAAATTAGTAAGTGGTTTTCGGGTATTGGTCAAGAGGCTATTGCTGTGGGGGCCACTATGGCGTTAAAAAAGGAAGATTACATTTTCCCTTTACATAGAAATTTGGGGGTTTTCACTGCCCGCGGCGTGCCGCTAGTTAAGCTGTTTTGCCAGTGGCAAGGTAAGAAAAATGGGTTTACAAAGGGCAGGGATCGTTCCTTTCATTTTGGCACCAAAGAATATAAAATTATCGGGATGATTTCTCATTTGGGGGCAATGTTAGGAGTGGCCGATGGTACGTCTCTGGCAAGTAATCTTAGCGGTCAAGACTTTATTTCATTGGCTTTTTCAGGTGACGGAGGGGCAAGTGAAGGGGACTTTCATGAGGCTATAAATACTGCGGCAGTGTGGGACCTTCCTGTAATTTTCCTAATCGAAAATAACGGTTATGGACTAAGTACACCCTCGAGTGAGCAATTTCGGTGTAAAAATTTTATTGATAAGGCGATTGGGTATGGCATAGAAGGATATTTGGTAGATGGCAATAATATTCTAGATGTGTACCATACGGTTCAGCAGATAGCGGAGCAAATGCGAAAAAATAGGAAGCCTGTTCTTTTAGAGGCAATTACTTTTCGGATGCGTGGCCATGAAGAAGCTTCAGGCACTAAGTATGTACCCTCCGAATTAATTCAAGAATGGCAAAAAAAGGATCCACTCACTAACTATGAAGCTTATCTATTGAATATTGGAGTTTTAACGCCGGCATTAGTCTCCCAGTTTCGGCAAGAGATAAAGGAAGAAATTGATAGAGCTTTAGAAATTACTTTTGCAACCCCCGATATTGTTCCTAATACTCAGGAAGAATTAGCAGACGTATATGCCCCATCACCTTTGTATGAAGTTGTGCCGCAAGGTCCTTTAGTAAAAAAACGGTTTGTAGACGCAATTTCAGATGCGTTACGTATTGGAATGGAGCGCAATTCTAAGATAATTTTGATGGGACAAGATATTGCTGAATATGGCGGAGTGTTTAAAGTAACAGAAGGTTTGGTATCGCAGTTTGGTAAAGCTAGGGTTCGCAATACGCCCTTATGTGAGTCTGCAATTATTGCCTGTGGTTTAGGTTTAAGCTTAGAAGGGTATTTGGCGATTATAGAAATGCAATTTGCTGATTTTGTTTCCTGTGGTTTTAATCAAATTGTGAATAATTTAGCAAAAACGCACTACCGCTGGGGCCATGCTGTGAGTGTGATTATTCGTATGCCCACAGGGGCGGGTGTAGCGGCAGGTCCTTTTCATTCACAAAGCAATGAAGCTTGGTTTTTTCACACCCCAGGGCTCAAGTTAGTATATCCTTCCACTGTATATGACGCCAAAGGTTTACTTCTAGCGGCTATGGAAGAAAAAAATCCAGTAATTTTTTTTGAGCATAAAAAGCTTTACAGAAGTATTCAAGAGGAGGTCCCACAAGGATATTATACTGTTCCATTAGGCAAAGCACGAATAGTACAGGAGGGAGAAGATTTAACTATTGTAGCTTATGGGTGGGCAGTGCACTGGGCAATAGATAATGTAAAATTATTTCCTCATAGTAGCATAGAAATCATAGACTTACGTACCCTTTTGCCCTGGGATAAAGAAACAGTAATGGCTTCTTTGCGTAAGACTGGGAAGTGTTTAATACTCCACGAAGACACCCTAACAGGTGGTATAGGTGCTGAAATTTGTGCTTTTCTTCAAGAAGAAATGTTTCAATGGCTAGATGCCCCTATAATGCGTTTAGGGGCGCTTGATACACCCGTACCTTTCAATGCAGAGCTGGAAAATAATTTTTTGCCTATCCACCGTTTATATGACAAAATAAAGGTACTTTTGGAATATTAAAGTTATAGGCGGGGAAGAAAAGTATATTTGAGTAGTTTTTTGAGATTATATATACACCGTGGCTCAGTTTTACAGTATAGAGCTTTTTGTTTAAAATATTTTTTTAACTTTGCGCTGTTCAAAGGGGTAAGGACTTAAGAGGCGGTTGAACTAAAACTTAATGCATATGGGCAAAAAGGTAAGATATACATTTGATCCTGTCTCTATTCAATATGTGGAGGTAAAGAGTAGTTGGAGAAAAATTTGTGGTAGGTACTTAGCGAAGCTAGTGGTTGCAGCTTTTTTTTCTTATGCCACTTACCCTTTGTGGATTCAATTAGAAGAGATTAACATTCAACACGAAACTAAAGCCGCTTACCGCCATATTGCCCTGCAATACAAAGAACTAACTCAATTGGAAAAAAAATTAAATAAAGTACATAATAACGATCAGAATTTCTATAGAAGCATTCTAAATCAAAAGCGCATTGAAAAGAGTATTTGGGAAGGAGGTACGGGTGGTACTGTAAATAATACAATGCCAAGTATTCCATTGCTTGCTAAGGTAAAGGGCTTAATTCAAAAGTTAGACCACAAATTTAAGGTTCAGCAAGAAAGCTTTGCGGCTATCCAAAAAATAGCTCAAGAAAAGTCTCAAGAGCTCAAGCATATACCTGCTATTATCCCCGTATTTGGCAGGATTGTCAGTGGTTTTGGGTATCGTAATGATCCTTTTTTTGGGTATGGACACTTTCATGCAGGCATTGATATAGTAGCACAGGTAGGTACTCCAGTAAAAGCATCTGCCGATGGGATCATTAAAACGGCGGGTATTCCTGAGGTTGGGTATGGCTTGCAGATTGAAGTAGATCATGGGTACGGCTACGTTACAAAATATGCCCACCTTTCGGCTCTTAACGTTAGAGTAGGCCAGAAGGTAAAAAGAGGTGATATCATTGGATATACTGGAAATTCTGGATATTCTACTGGACCACATTTGCATTACGAAGTAATTAAGAACGGTATTAAGGTCAATCCTTACGATTACTTTTATTCTGAATATTAACCCCCATTGGTTTACTAATTAAATACCCCTTATTTGCTCCTTTTCCAGCTTAAAAATACGAATTAACCTTGTGCATTAGGAAAAATCTTTATATTTCTATGTAAGGCATTCATTATCAACACTTTAAATAAAAAATACTTATTCTCCAATGCCGTATTTATAAAATTCCCATTGAAATATCATTTTATCATCGCCACAAGAAATTAACTGCCCCTGGGAGAGCCATAAAATCCTATTGACACTTGCTACATGTCCTTCTTCTCTAGTCCTATCCACTACTTTAACTAGTCTTAAGAAGGGCGCTTCCCATAATTTTATAGTACCATCCATGCTTGCGCTGGCTAAGTATTGCCCGCTTGGAGAAAGAGCTATTTGATTAATGGCAAAATGATGGGCAGGCAGCGCTTCTACTTTCTTAAAAGAAGTAGTATCCCATACTACAATATACGCATCTCTACCAGCAGAATATAAAAGTTCTTCTGTTTTTGAGAAACAAATTGAAAAAACACTACTAGTATGGTACTCTAGCACTTGAATAAGTTCTAAAGAGGGAAACCGATAAATGCGAATTTTAGAATCACTTCCTGCAATTGCTAAGAGGCTCTTTTTTTCTGCAAAAGCTGCGCAGCGCAAATTGTTACTACTAAGTTGTAGTTGGGTTATGCAGCTAAACGAATTTAAGTCGAAGCAAAGCAAGTACCCCCAACCTGTGCATGCCACTAGTAAATTAGGAGGTAGGTAACAAAAATTAAATATGGGGCGGTTTACTACTCGCGTGCTCTTAATAAGCTTTTTTTGGGCAAGATTATAAAAGTGAGTACTCCCATCAATTTGACCTACTACCAATAAATCTTGCTGTTCTATTATTTCCAGAGAATATATAGGGAGTGGGGCTTTAAGAGCCGCACCCACATTTTCTCCTGTTTGGCTGTTCCAAACTGCCACGAATCCGTCTCCACCGGCTGAAAAAAACTGGTTTAATTTTTCATATTTTGCTAATGCATAAATATTTTGACTATGTCCTGTATATTCATATAATTTTTTAGCTTTAATTCTTACTATCATCTTTAGCAATTTACTCTTTGTTTAGAATGATTCTAAATAGCAATATAAGTTATTTTGTTCAAAATGCAGAAACAGCGTAGGAAATTTTTGGGTTTTCTTGCTGGTTGGATAGCAGGAGCGCTACAGGGTTGCAATTTTATAGAGGAGAAAGAATTAATTGCTGGCCAATTAGCCAATTTAGCTTTTGAAAAGTACTGGCTGCGCGAATTTAATGGTAAAAGAATAATTATCTTTTATAACCAGGGCGAGCCTTATACTCTTAGCCTGGTATGTACACATAAAAAATGTACGGTTCGTTACCGAGCAAGTGAAGGACAATTTATTTGTCCTTGTCACAAAGGGCGGTACGATATCCACGGGAACGTTCTTAGCGGTAAACCCCCTAAGCCATTAGCAAAGTACAAAACAATAATAAGGCCCCCATATGTTGTAGTTTTGAACCAAATAATTAATGAGCAATAAAGAGTATTTTGGGCTTATGGGTTCTTTTTGTAACTTGCTTGGAAAAATTGCTTACTTCAAGGGTATATGCAACTCGGCTTAATTTTATTTTTAATATTGCTTGGATTTCAGCATAGAGGCTTAGGCTGGAGTTGGGGGATATCGACTAATTTTAATTCTAACCAAAAATGTTTTTATGTGAAAGAAGATATATTTTGGAAAAAAAAGAAAAAGAAATCAGAAAGTACTACTGCTCCTAAAGATTCTATCAAAAAAAATTCTATTGAGGAAAAAATTAAATCTTGTCGAGCTTACAAAGGCCTTTTTACATTGTACCAAGATACTATAAATGGTACTACTTACATGCTTATAAAGAAAGAGCAATTAGAAAAGGAATACATTTACTTTTGTTATGTAGAGAATGGAATTGTAGAAACAGGGCACTTCCGAGGTAATTTTAGGGATAATAAAATTTTTAAATTATCTCGTTATTTTGATAGAATAGAGTGGAAAACGCAAAATACAAGTTTTTACTTTGATAAAAAAAATCCTCTTGCACGCTCTGCAGACGCCAATATTAATGAGGCCTTGCTAGTGAGTCAGAAAATTATTGCTGAAGATACTAGCAATGGCAGAATGTTAGTAGATGCGGCTGCCTTTTTTTTATCGGAAAATTTACACCAAATTAAGCCCTCTATTAATCCTACAGCTAATCGTGCTCAAATTTTTACTTTAGGCACACTTAACCGTGAAAAAACCAAATATTATAGAATTAAAAGTTATCCACAAAATACGGATGTGGTAGTCAAATATGTCTATGATTTGCCAGAGCCAATAGTATATGGTTCGCCTGCTGTGACAGACGCGCGCTCCGTAAGCATAATGATACAACATAGCTTTATTGAAGTTCCGCAAAATAATTTTGTTCCTCGTTTTGAAGATCCTAGGGTAGGTTTTTTTACTACTGAAGTTACCGACCAAACTACTACTGCAGCTATTCCTTACCGAGACCCTATTCATCGCTGGCATTTAGAGAAAAGAGACTCGAGCGCTAAAATTTCAGAGCCTAAAGAGCCAATAGTTTTTTGGATAGAAAATACTACTCCTTATGAGTTTCGAGAGACTATAAAGGAAGCAGTGCTGGCTTGGAATGAGGCTTTTGAAGCAGCAGGGTTTCGTAATGCTATTGAGGTGAGGGTGCAGCCAGATACTGCTAGTTGGGATGCGGGAGATATTCGTTATAACGTTATTCGTTGGACTTCCTCGCCGGTTCCCCCCTTTGGGGGCTATGGACCTAGTTTTGTTAACCCTAGAACAGGTCAAATTTTAGGGGCTGACATCATGCTGGAATTTGTTTATATTACTAATCGTCTAAAAGCACAAAAGTTTTTTGAGCGTGCTGCAATGGATGAAGAATACGAAGAGGCTAATTTTTACCAAAGTCCTTATCATTGCTCTTTGGGTAGGCGGCACCATCAATCTATATTGCTAGGGCACTATTATCTAGAAGCTTTTGGGGAAGAACTGAATATCGATAGAAATGAATTTATAAGGCAAGCTCTTAAAGAGTTAGTACTTCACGAAGTAGGGCATACGCTAGGGCTTATGCATAACATGAAGGCTAGTAATCTTTATTCTCCCGCTGAAATTAATAATAAGTTTGTTACCCAAGCTACAGGGCTCATTAGTTCAGTGATGGATTATGCCGTGGTCAACATTTCGCCTGATCCTAGTAAGCAGGGGGATTTTTTTACTATACGTCCTGGCCCCTACGATAAATGGGCAATTGAATATGGCTACTCTACTGCCCACCCTGACCCTAACGAAGAGAAAAAGAGGCTAGAAAGAATTTTAGCTCGCTCAACAGAACCCCCCCTTATGTTTGGAAATGATGCTGATGATATGCGTTTCCCAGGTTCTGGGATAGACCCCCGTTGTATGGTAGATGATTTAACAAATGATGCTATTACTTATTCCGCAGATCGTATTAAACTTTGTAACCAAATTATTGGTCGATTAAAGGATAAATATAGTACCAATGGAAAGTCTTATCAAGAGCTTTTGAATGGGTATTTGATAGCTACAGGCGCTATTCGGCAAGCAGCTTCTGTTATTTCGCGTTTTATTGGCGGGGTATATGTAGACCGTGCTTTTGTAGGCCAGGCAGGGGCCACGCAGCCTTATCGCCCTGTACCCTATGAAGAGCAAAGAAGAGCTATGCGTATTTTAAATGAATTGATTTTTGGCCCTCAAGCTTTTCCTGCTCCTAGAGAGTTATATGCTTATTTACAGCCTCAGCGCCGAGGTTATAATTTTTTTGGGGTTAATGAAGATCCTAAAATTCATGAGCGAATTTTAAATATTCAGCGCAGCGTACTAGCTCATCTTTTGCACCCTAATACTCTCAAGCGAATTAATGATACAAGATTGTATGGTAACCAGTATACCTTAGTGGAAGTTTTGCAAGACTTAACTAATAGTATTTTTCAGGGAGATTTAGAAAATCCTAGTACTATAAGGCAAAATTTACAGATAGAATATGTAAACCAGTTGCTCCAAATTGCAGGCTTGAAAGATGAAAAGTCTACACACGATAATATAGCTCAAGCCCTGGCTTATCAAAATTTATTAAATATTAGAAAGCTGATTGCTACTCCTATTGCTCGGGACGAAATACAGGCTCATCGAAACTATATTCTTTTTTTAATTGATAAAGCTATGGAAAAAGACTAGTTTTTAGAGGAAATAATCACGTAAGGGGATGGAGTCTGCTGAAAATTATCAGTAGGGTAAGAACAAAGTTTCTACCTGCTTCGGGTACGTTAATGAGTCTGTATCGACTTAAATGTGATAAGTATGAGCGGTCAAATAAATTTTGTACTTGGAAAGTAATTTTGACTTGTAGCTCGTTATACTGCCACTCGCTACCTATGCTGACATTCCATAAACTATACCCACTTGTGGGCCATTCGTTTTGGGCTACGCGTCTTTGGTCTGCCACAAAGCGGCTATCTATTTTGCAAAATAGTTCTTTCCAAATTGAGCTTTTCTTTTTGCTAAAAGTATATTCTGCTTCTACTAGTAAACTATTTGGGGGTATAAAGGGTAAGGGGCGAAGATTTTGTAAGTTAAATGTGTAGAGGTATTCGCTATAGAGAGCAATATGTAGGCAAGGGAGAGGATGTGATTCAACTGTAAGCTCGCTTCCTGCATAAATGACAGGGGCCTGCTTATAGTGATAAATTTGCATAGCTCCGGGTAAAGGAGAAAAATTACCTGAAGGTGCAAGGTAAATATAGTTTGAAAAATAATTGAAAAATGGTGTTGCGCGCATAAGCCAATGCCTATTTTTCCATTCAAAACTAAGATCGAATTGATAGCCCTTTTCTGTGTTTAGTTCGGAATTGCCCTTTTCGTGTCGAAAGAAGCCGTGATGCATCCCATCTATTGACAACTCACTGGGCGTAGGAAATCGGAAAGAAGAAGCAGTATTAAATTTTAGATTAATCGAGCTGGATGGAGAATAGGAAATACCAAAACTATAGCAAGCATTTTGAAAATTCTTTTTAATTGCGTCGTTACCGTTTTCAAAGATAGGATCTCGGTAAGCGGTGATTTTTGTAATTGCCCAGTCTGCTCGTAGTCCCCCATTGATAACCCAGTCTTTAGCTGGAGCATATTTAGAATATCCCCAAATTCCAATTTGAGCATTATTAAAGTGGGGCAGTATAAATTCAAAGCCCTTAAAGTTGTTTTCTTGGGCTTGAAAGTTCAAGCCTATTACATGATGCCATTTTTTTATATACCAATGGTGGCGGGTGTTTAACGTTAGAGTTTTTAGGTTCAAGTGTACTGCTTCGTTGCTTATTGTGTGGGAAGGACGACCATGTGCATGGGGCTGGGAAAATTCAATTCGCAAATTTTGCTGTATTCCTATATCCCACTCTAGCCATGAATAAGCAAAGAATATTTTTCCATTGCAAATAAATTTAGTATGCTGGGTATTAAAATAAGGAAGGTCTATATTTCGACTGTCATTATCGGGTAATAAGTTATAGGCACGAGGTATGCCCATGGCCCCCGCAAAAAGGCCTACTTGCTGATGATAATGAGAAACTAAGAAACTTAGGATATATTTTTTTGCATTGATATCCCAGTAGATGGAAAAATGCTTTTCCTTGCCTGCTGTGTTTTTAAGAGTTTTATTATAGATAGGAAGAATAAATCGATTGTATTGAAAGCTGGTTGCTGGTACTTGGAAATCGGCATAGTCTTGGGTAGTTGTTCGCACGCGCACTGAATGGTTTTTAATTTGCGTTGCTAAGCTCCAAGAGTTACTAAAACCCTGGTTAAGAGACATAAATGAACTGAAAAAGGAAGTTTCCAACAGCCTATTTTTTACCTGGGGAGGCGGCTTGAAAAAAATTATGCCCCCCATTGCTTCAGCCCCATATATAAGAGAAGCTGGACCTTTTATGATTTCTATTTGGTGCATGCCAAGCGGGTCTATCTCTAAGCCGTGATCATTGCCCCATTGCTGACCCTCTTGTTTAATGCCATTTTCTAATACTACCACTCGGTTTTTATTTAAACCCCGAATTACTGGCTTGGCAATGTTTATCCCTAAATTAGAGTAATTAATTCCCGGTATTCTTGATAAGGTTGCCAAAAGGTGGGGACTTAAATGCTTTTGTAGGAGTGCAGCATCTACAGTTTCTATATTGAGTGAGTATTCTTTAGCGCGTATTTGAGTTATTTTACTTTCTATTAAGATATTTTCTAGTTCAAGTACGGTGGGTATTAATTGAAAAAGGGTATCAATATTTTTATAAGGTGTAAGCTCTAGGGTGGCTGTTTGAGGAATATATCCAATCAGCTGTATTTGAATATGATATTTTCCTGGCTTAAGGCCAGAAAAGGAAAATTCACCTAGAGAGTTGGTAAAACATCCTTGTCGAGTTTCTTGTAGTTCTATAATAGCCCCTACCAAAGGGTTGCCCTCTTTATCTATTACTTTCCCTTGTATATAGTTTTGACTCCAAATTGAATGATAGGGCAGTAATAATATAATAGTTGTTATTATTAATTTAATACCATGCTCACTAAATTTTGGCAACAGTTTTTTTAGAAAGCCCCTTAATTTTTTGGATAATGCAACCATGTTGCAATTTAAAAAATCAAGGGAGGTTACCCAATAAAATAATTACTAATTTTTATAAATACTCACAAGGATTTGAGGTAAAGAGTATTGTTACTATTAGGCAAAGAAGGTAGGCGCAAAAAGATTTGGTAAATTTAAATTACTGAATTTAGTAAGAAACCACGTTGTTATTTTATAACTTTTATAGCTTTCTCATTTACTTACCCTAAGTGCATTGTACTTAATCTCTAGATTTTATTGGCGTCTTTAAGAAATTTTTCTAAGCCAATATCAGTAAGGGGATGTTTTACAAGAGAAATAAAGGTAGGGTAGGGAATTGTTACGTAGTCGGCACCTGCTAAGGCTACTTGTACTACATGCAGGGTGTGGCGAATACTTGCTGCTAAAATATAGGTAGGTAACTGATAATTGCGAAAAATTTTTTTTATTTGCCGAATCAATTTTATGCCCTCGCTTGAAATATCATCTAGCCTTCCAATAAAAGGACTTACATAGGTTGCTCCTGCTTTTGCTGCTAGTAAAGCTTGAATAGGAGTAAAGACTAAAGTGCAGTTGGTTCTAATACCCTCTTGCTTAAGGGTGCGAATTGCTTTAAGACCGTCAAAAGTCATAGGAACTTTGACCACTATATTAGTAGCTAACTTAGCTAGGTGGCGTCCTTCTTGTACCATTTCTTCGTATGAAGTAGAAAGTACTTCTGCGCTTACATCTCCCTCTGTAATTTTACAAATGGCTTGGTAGTGTTCGTCTACATTGTTAATTCCTTCTTTAGCCATTAGGCTAGGGTTAGTAGTAACACCATCTAATAAACCTAACTCCTGAATACTACGAATTTGCTCAAGATTAGCAGAGTCTATGAAAAATTTCATATGCAGTTTTGTGGCATATTAAGCAAATTTCGTAATATTTCATGTAATAGTCCAAATTTTGTTTTATGCTTTCTCAGTACCAGGGCAAATACTAAGCTAAAATTTATTCTAAGGCTAAAACTTCCAATGACTACTCCAAATTTCCCATGCTTTTTCAGCTTGATGCTGTAACATTAAAAGACCATTTTGAATGCGAGCACCTCTTTCTTTGGCTAGTTGCAAAAGTAAGGTTTCTTTCGGATTGTAAATAAGGTCAAGGACATAATTTTGAGAAGAAATTCCGTCAATAGGAATAGGAGGGCAAAATTGAATTTCGGGATACATGCCTAGAGGTGTAGTATTGATTATTAGTGGGTAAGCAGTTAGCATTTCAGGAGTAAGCTCTTCAAAGAATATATGATTGATTTCTTTAAAGATAGGATCACTTGAATTAATTGGGCTTCTTGAGCAAATTAGAATATTGTTAGGAGATAAGTGGTGTGTAAGTGCGTATACTACAGCTCTAGCGCTTCCTCCTGCTCCTAAAATAATAGTAGGGGGAATGGTGCTGTTTTTGATAAGCTGTAGCAATGCTTGTTCAAATCCATACCAATCGGTATTAAAACCTTGCCACTTGCCATTAGGGTGGCGTAACACTGTGTTTACTGCTCCAATGTAGGCAGCAGTTTCTTCTATTTCTTGTAAGAAGGGAATAATTGCTTCTTTATAAGGAATAGTTACGTTAAATCCTACTAGGTTAGGGTGGTGCTCAAGTATTTTTATGATTTCTTGAATATTCTCTAATTCAAATAGTTTATATTTGCATTGGATTTGGAGAGAAGAAAATTTTTGTATAAAATAACTAGGTGAGAAAGAGTGCTTTAAGCTTTTGCCTACTAATCCCAATAAGTATTCCATTAGGGGTACCTAAAATCTTTTTATGTGGAAAACTAAACTAAAATAAAAAGAATACTAAAGAGTTTTTTAAATTTTATCAGGTAAAATTCTATATTCGCCTAATAAATTAATTGAAATGTAGTAGGGCTTCTTCTAAAAAAATTATTCAAGTTCAAGAATTAGAGACATGAACAAGTTAATTTGCTATATTTTTGTAATAGTCTTAGTAATAATAGGGTTGGGCTACGAGTTGCAGGCGCAGGATCCGCAATTTTCGCAATTTTATGCCAATCAAGTTTTATTAAATCCTGCCTTTACTGGTTCAGCAGAGGGAGCAAGGTTAGCCCTTAATTATCGTTCTCAATGGGCAGCTATACCTGGCCATTTCAAAACTTTTGCCGCTGCATTCGATATTCCGGTAACTTTTGGCCCTACTAGGCATGGTTTAGGTTTAAGTTTTATGGCGGACCAGGCGGGGGCAGGCAATCTTACAAAACTAGATGTTCTCTTCAATTATGCGTATCGCGTGCTTATTAATGATGACCATGCCATTCGTTTTGGAATATCAGCCGGCTTTCAACAGGCAAGTATCGATTTTTTTAATTTACGCTTTCCTAACCAAATAGATCCGTTAAGAGGACCTAACGCTCCTCTTCTACCTAGTGGGGAGCAGGCTATTGAAAGTAGAATTAATGAAGATGTTTCCTTAGGAATAGTGTATTATAATAATTTTATGTGGGCAGGGATGGGAATTCACCACCTTACAACACCAAGACAGCAATTTACCACTACCAGCCCTAATGCAAGGGATGCTACCCTGCCTATGCGAATTACTGCTTTCACAGGGCTGATGATTCCCTTTACTCGGGATAAGTTAAGCTCACGTTCTATCTCACCTTCTTTGTTATTCAAATATCAGGGACCCTTTATGCAACTAGACCTAGGGGGTTATGTTAACTTTGACCCTGTAGTTTTTGGAGTTTATTTTAGAGCCTTTGAGCCTGATGCTATTATCGGACTTGTAGGAGTGCGCAAAGGAATGTTTAGTGTAGGATATTCCTATGATTACACAATTTCCTCCTTAACTAACGGCATTTCAGGTGGATCCCATGAAGTTTCTTTAGTAATAGAATTTGAAAAAGGAATTACTAAAAAGCGCACACCTAAAGTTAACATGAATTGCCCAAGATTTTAATTTATATCTATTTTTTTCCTATATTTGTAAGCATACCCAAATAAAAAAATATTTGATACTTCTTAAATAAAATAAAAAATAAAGAATTATGATTTTAAGAATACTTCTTCTATTAGTTGGGGCCATTCTGCTATCAAGTTGTAAAAAAGTTGATCTTAATAAGGTTCCTCCTAAGAGTGATAAATTAGGATACAAATGGAATGAGGGGCCTAAAAGTTCGCAAGCTACAGGAGAAGAAGGCTTTAAGCCAATCTCATATAAACAGCCGCTAGCACCAGGCCTTGTCTTTATTGAGGGGGGAACTTTTATTATGGGAGGAGGAGAAAAGGATATTAATTATGATATGAGCAACCGCGAAAGGCAAGTCACGGTGCATAGTTTCTATATAGACGAAACAGAAGTAGCAAATATAGATTGGAAACATTTTATACATTTCTTAGAAAAGGATAGTGGTCCTGAAAAGGCTCGTTGGTATTATCCTGATACTACGGTATGGTATAGAGACCTAGCTTACAATGAGCCTTTTGTGGAATATTACTACCAAAACCCTGCTTTCAACATGTATCCGGTAGTAGGCGTTAATTGGTATCAGGCTAATGATTACTGCAAGTGGCGAACTTCAATTTACAATGAAAAACTAAAGGATGAAGCCAAGGAAGGTACCACGCCTATTTTATCTCCAAATTACCGCCTTCCTACGGAAGCAGAATGGGAGTATGCTGCGAGGGGACTTTTAGAGCAGCAGAATTATCCCTGGGAAGGCAAGTCTCTGCGAAATGCAAAAGGGCGATTCCGTGCTAACTTTAAACGTGGAAGAGGTGACTATGCAGGTCGTTCTAATGCCGCAGATAATACTCGTTTAGTGGAGGGACTGAATGATGGGTATATGATACCCAACCCTGTAAAAGCTTTTATGCCCAATGATTTTGGATTGTACAATATGGCAGGTAACGTAGCAGAATGGACCATGGATACGTACCGTACCCTAGCTTACGAAGATGTGGAAGATTTTCAGCCCTTTCGAAGAAAAGGGGACGTAGAAGACCAGCTAGAAAAAGATATCGATTATTCCAAAGAGAACTCATTATTGATGGCACGCCCCTATAAAAAGCCTACAAACCCTAATGCTTATGATGCTGCTACTTATCACCCGGTAGAAAGAGATGCACAAGACCGTGTGAAGGTGTATAGAGGGGGGTCATGGAAAGATATAGCCTACTACCTGACGTGTGGTGCTCGTCGTTTTTGGTTTGCAGATTCCTCCTCCTCTACTATCGGATTCCGTTGCGCTATGATCCGGGTTGGTTCCCCTTCATTGAAATACTAAGAGTCAGTAAAAAATAAATAATAAAAAGCTAGTACAAGTATGTGTACTAGCTTTTTTAGTTTGAGCGGTATTTTGTAGCCTAAAGTTTTTGTAAGGAGCAAAGAGGTACTATTACCTAAATTCTTGCTAAAGTTTAATTAAGAGTATTATTTTCAATTAATTATATACAGATTTGCAGTTTCTTTTAGTGAAATTGCATTTGCGTATTATTATTGAGCATAATTAATGAGTATTAACAAAGATTCTGGGCAAAAAGAAATTTATTTTTTTACTTCAAAAGAAACTTTTATTTTTGTTAATTAACTCGGTACTAACAATCTAGGAGTTGCAACATAAAAATCAATACAAATGAAAAACTATATTTTTACTTTCAAGTATCTACTATTTTTTCTATCTCTGTGGGCAGGCGTTGTTTTATTTCCAGGAAGTGCAAACGCCCAAACATGGTATGTAGACGTTAACCATCCTACCACTACTCCCAATGGCACACAACAACATCCATTCAAAGATATTAACTCTGCAGTATTAGCAGCAAATGCTTGGGATCCTCTTAATAATGCAAATACTTATAAAACTATATATGTAGCAAGCGGTACCTATAATACGATTAATGATCGTAATATGATTATTACAGTTAATAAGCTTCGTATTGTAGGGGATCCGGGAGGACCGAGTAGAGGTCCAGGCGCTAATGCTCCAATTATCGATGGTTTAAATACTCAGTCTTTTTGTTTTGGTATTAATGATCAGCTTAAAGAAGTTACGATAGAGGGCTTTTATATTCGAAATTTTACTGCCTCCCTTCCTGTGCACGGTTTGGGTACCCAAGGTGGTATAAATGGGGTGGGAATTGTAGCACCTTTTCCATTTGTAAACAATCCCGTGACAAACGTAGAGAAATTAACGATTAAAGATATTCAGTTTGATAATGTAGTTACTGCTATTCTTTTACGCCAGCGCCCAGGCAACCCTAATGCTTTTTTATACAAAAATACAGTTATTCAGAACAATATTATAAATACAGGAGCAGGTAGTCAACATGGAATTTATATTGAAAATCCTGATAATACTTTGATTGATAACAATGAAATACGAGGCAATGCAGCTATAAGTGCTGAAATTGGAATAGAAGTAAATATAGTGGCTCCTACTGCAGGTTCCACTACGTTAGTTGCTGAAAATGTTACAATTTCAAATAATATTATTGAATATAATAAACAGACTAATATTGTCATAAGTGACGGTGAGTTAGGAAATGGTCAATATACGGCACCTGGAAGTGGTGCAAAGCAAATTGCAGGCAACTCAAATCTTACTTTTCGAAATATTCATATAATAAATAATCAGCTTGTAAATAATAATACCTGGGGCACTAATACCAATCCACTTAGTCAAGGAAGAGGCAAAAATATACGTATTCGTAGAATAGTTCCCAATACCAATCCGTCGTATAACACTACTATAGAAAATGTAATAATAGAAAAAAATAACATAAAGTATTACATAACCAATGGAACTGTTTTATTGGATGAAATTAATTCCTCCACTTATATAGAGGATATTGCAGGTAATAATCAGTATAAAGAAAATATATATTACAGTGAGTTTAACCCTTCGGGACTTACGGTAAATGGCGGTGCAGGCGGATTTCACGCAATTAACGTAGACTATCGAAGTGTAGCAGGCGAGTGGGAGGTTATGCGCAACAATATGACAGGGCATAATATCAATAAAGACAATGATTTGGGTTCTGCTGTGTATGTCGGAAGTGTTACGGTGTTTAATCCTGTTAAAGTAGATATAAAGGAAAATTATATTACTAAGTTTAAACATGTTTTGTACCTAGAAAGTACAGTTTCTAGTTCTCAAGTATCTAATATCACGCTAAACCGAAATCATTTAGCAGGAAATTTAGTAGGAGTAAATAATAATTCACAATTAGTAGCTGCTCCCAATACACGTACACTAGTGGATGCTTCTTTTAATTGGTGGGGAGATAATAACCCAATTACGGTAGCAAATTTAGTAGATGGACAGCATGTGGTGGATGGATATTGTAATCCACTTAATCCACCAAATACTGCATGTCTTGTATCTAGTTCTTCAAGTCCATCATTAGGATACACTTACGTAAACTGTGCTGGTCCCCAATCTTCAGCCACTTATACTGTAACCACAAATAATGTTACTTCAACAAGTACAAATCTTCCCCCAATACCTTCTGTAGATTATACCCCATGGTTGGATGTGGGTACAGATATGCAACCATCAGTACCAGGCTTTCAAGGCAATTTTTCTTATCTTCATGTGGATCGTAACAGCCCACAATCCCCAGGACTTTCTAGGTATGAATGTGTTGGAGGAGGCACTACTACTTGTCCGCCTTCAGGTGTGCCGATAGTGGTAGAGAGAGGAACTTACGGCAGAGTACATGAAGCTTTGCAAGAGGTAACAGATGGAGGAACTATATTTATCTACCAGAATGGTAGCTACCCATATTACAACGAAGGATTTACAAATACAGTTACCAAAAATGTATTTTTTGCAAGTAATGGCTCTCCAATTATAGATAAGCTTCGAATGCAAACCAGTAGTCCTAATCAGAAACTTACTTTACTGTGTGACCTACGTATTGAAAATCTCTTAGATTTTCAAGTTGGAAAAATTGATTTGGGCAGTAACTCTAATCTTACTGTTCTTTGTACTAATCCCTGTAACGTTTCTTCTGTGATTTCGGGTGGAAATACAAATAGCTATGTTATAACTAACGGTACGGGCATGCTTCGAAGAGACTGCTTAGGGGGAAATAATGGATTTTTTGGGGCTGTAAAATTTCCAGTGGGTACCTCTAATTATTATGCTCCAGTAACTATTCAAAATACAGAGTCTAACTTACTTCTTGCCCCTGATCAATTTGGGGTACGGGTCAGAGATCAGGTATACGACCCTCCTACTAGTTTTTCTAATCCTTTCAATAATAATGTAGGTATTACATGGTTTATTAATGAAAGATGTCCTAATACAATTAGTGTTTGTCCCTATCCTGTAAGTACACCCAATTCTTTTCAAAACAATAATTTAAGTTTCACTTTTGAATGGAACCATTCTACGAATAATGAAAACTCAGCCTTCAATAGACACTATAGCTATATTCGAGAATATACTAGCAATGGCTGGGTAGCAGTACCAGGGCAAGGAGGGCAACCTAATCCGGCTAGTGGTTCAGGCCCGTATACGCGCAGTGTAACAGGTTATACAGGTCAAGTAATTGATAAAGCATTTGCTGTATTTTCAGATTGCCCCTCCCAACCAATAGTTCCTTCTACAGTGGCAAGGTGTGAAGCGGGTCCTCTTACTATTACAGCTACATTCGGTCCTCCTGTTATGGCGCCTCCAGGCTCTAATACTACTCCTACGCATATTTACCTATATAGTGTGCCCAATTTTGGTGTACCAATAGCTGTACACGCAGGTTCGCCAGCAACCTTTACAACTCCTAGTTTATCAGTAGGAAGTATAGTGACTTATTATGTAGCTTCTGCTATACAGGGGGGATGCGAAAGTGTACGCGTTCCAGTGGTAGCAAGTGTTTCTCCTAACCCTGGTAAGCCTTCAGCACCTGATATTATTCGGTGTGGTCCTGGAATAGTTACTTTTACCGCCTCTATGGGTACCCCCCCAGGTAGCACAATCTTCTTATGTACAGATATAAGTAATCCTTTTGCAACAATAGTTGCTTCTGATAATACAGCGCCCTACCTTTTAACTACTCCGTTTCTAACTACAAATACTACTTTTGGACTTTTTGTTAGAACCACAGGGGGAAATTTAGCCTGTGCAAGTGATATAGATACGGTCGAAGCAATTATAGCCACGCCACCAGCTAACCCTATGGTGATGAATGTGGCACGTTGTGGTGCAGGAGCTGTTACGGTTACGGCTATGATGGGCTCGCCAGCAGGCACAGAAATGCGATTATATACCCAAGCTGTAGGAGGAATGCCAGTACTAGTGGATAACAACCCTCCCTTTGAACTTACCGCCTCTACTACTACCACTACTACGTGGTTTGTAGAAGCTTTTGATGGAAATACAGGTTGCTCAAGCAGTTCTAGAACGCAGGTAGTAGTTACAATTCATAATGAGCTTATAGGTCCACCTTTTGCAGTGCCTACTACTATTTCCCGATGTGGCCCAGGTGTAGTTACTTTTACAGCAACGATGGGTACTCCGGCAGGTAATCAATTTCGAGTTTATGACGCATCGAGTGGAGGAAATGTAATAGTGGAAACTTCGAATAATGAAATTTCTTTTATTGCTCCCACTTCGGGCACATACTACTTAGCAGCTCGTAATTCCCTTACTACGTGCGAAAGCACTACCCGTTTCCCAATAAACGTAATTATTGATCCGGGATTAGGGGCACCGCTAGTAAATAATGTAAGCCGATGTGGCGCAGGAGCAGTGACGATAACTGCGACCATGGGTAATCCTGCAGGTGCCGAAATGCGACTATATGCTACTGCTACCAGTACTACTCCAGTGGTAGTAGATAACTCTTCACCTTACCTATTAACTGCTTCTACTACTACTAATGTAACTTGGTTTGTGGCTTCTGCCAATCCTAATTCAGGGTGCGAGAGCTCAAGGGTACCCGTAAGTGTTACAATACATCCTTTGCCAGGTAGTCCGATGGTAGATAATGTTTTTCGTTGTGATAACGGTAGTGTAAATTTCACGGCCATGATGGGTATGCCTGCAGGCACAGAAATACGGATGTATACACAGCCAAGCGGAGGAAGTGCAGTGAGTACAGCTTCTTTAGCGCCATACATATTCCCTACAGTTTCTCTTACTACTACTACAAGTTATTATTTTACTGCTTTTGATGGAGTTACGGGCTGTGAAAGTAACCCTCGAATTTTAGCTGTGGCTAATGTAAATCCTTTATTAGGTCCTCCTACAGCTATGCCAGCTACTCGTTGTGCACCTGGTTTGGTTACTGTAACAGCCATGATGGGATCGCCTGCGGGGGATGTAATGCGTCTATTTTCTCAAGCAGTAGGAGGTACTCCTGTAGCCACGGATAATATGCCACCCTATGAGCTAAGTGCTAGTGCTACTACAAACGTTACTTGGTACGTGGAAAGTTATAATAGTCAAACCATGTGTCCTAGCAGTAGCCGTACTGCTGTTACTGTAACTATTAACCCAGGGCCGGCTGCGCCTAGCGTAATGCCTATAACGCGTTGTGGTACAGGTATTGGTACTTTTATGGTAACTATGGGTACGCCTGCCGGTAATGAAGTAAGGCTGTATACTCAAATGAATGGCGGAGTTCCAATTGCGGTTGATAATTCTGCTCCTTTTGAATTAGTAGCTAATGTAAGTACTATAGGTGTTACCAACTTTTATGTGGCTGCTTTCGATGCCAGCCAAAATTGTGAAGGAAGCCGAACTCTGGCTCCCTTCACGGCAATTCAAGCACCAGATGCTCCATTGGCTTTAGACGTAAGCAGGTGCGGACCGGGTAGCGTAACTATTTCAGCCGCTATGGGTCCGGTAGCAGGTGATGTCATGCGTTTGTATACAACAGCAAGCGGCGGAACAGTGGTTGCTACTTCCAGTACATTCCCTTATCTGCTAGTAACTCCAAGTGTTTCTACGAGTACAGTATTTTTCGTAGAGGCCTTTAGTACTTTAACCAACTGTGCAAGTTTAACCAGAACTCCCGTAAACGTAATTATTAATCCTATTCCCGGAGAGCCCACCATCATGCCCCTTACCAGGTGCGGTGCCGGCGTAGCTACTTTCACAATTATGATGGGCAACCCGGCAGGTAATGAGGTTTCTTTATTTGCGACACCCACAGGAGGCGCCCCTTTGGCTATTGATAATGTGCCGCCTTATAATTTAACTACACCCTCTGTAGGGGCAACCACTACCTACTATGTAGCTGTTGCTAATACTAGTACTGGTTGTGTGGCAACAAGAGTACCGGCAGTGGTAAACGTGGTGGAAAATCCAGCAGCTCCTATGGCAAGCAACGTAGTTCGTTGCCAAGCGGGGAATGCAGTAATTACCGCTATGATGGGTACTCCTGCAGGAACCGCTATAGAACTTTACGATCAATCTTCGGGGGGCACGGTAATAAATATGGATGGTACTCCCCCTTATGAAGTGGTAACGCCTATTATTTCAGCTACTACTACCTTTTATTTAGAGTCTTTTCATAGTGGGAGCGGGTGTAGAAGCCTAAGCCGTACTCCAGTTGTAGTTACAGTTAATACTACTTTGCCAGCTGCTCCTAGTGCTGTCAATGTGCAAAGGTGTGGCTTTGGTCCTGTGACTATAAATGCAAGTGTGGGTATACCAGGAGGAGATCAAATTCGCTTATATACCCAAGCAGCTGGTGGTTCACCCATTACTAGTGGTAGTGGGCCCTCAGCTTCTCTGGTAACAGGAAATATTGGTGTAACTACTACATTTTATGTATCTGTTTATGATCAATTTACAACTTGTGAGAGCCCACGTACGGCGGTAGTAGCTAGTGTGCTTGCTGCTCCGGGGCTTCCTTTTGCTCAAAATGTAGAACGCTGTGGAATAGGTCAAGTTACTCTCACAGCTTTTATGGGAGTTCCGGCTGGAGATGAAATTCGACTTTATGATATGCCTACAGGAGGAGCTCCTATTGTGGTAAGTAGTGCTGCTCCATATTTACTTACTACTTCTTTCATAGCTACTACTACTACCTTTTATTTGGCTGCTTACAACTCGAATACGAATTGCGAAAGCGCTAACCGTAGTCAAGTAGTAGTTACAATTAACCCTATACCAGGTGCTCCTACAGCTCAAAATCAGACTATATGTGGTGCAAATGCTCCCGTGATTTTTGCAGCTAACATGGGCAACCCAGCAGGAGATGAAATTCGAATGTATAATCAACCAAGCGGTGGTACAGCAATAGCGGTTGCCAGTACAGCTCCCTATTTATTACAAACTCCTAGCTTAAGTGCCTCTACGGTATTTTATCTAGAGGCAGCTAATGTAATTACGGGCTGTACAAGTGCAAGTAGAACCCCTGTTTTGGCTATATTAAGTCCTAATCCGCCGCCTGGTACTCCTACTGCTATGGATATAAGCCGCTGCGGTAGTGGAGTGGTTACTTTTTCTGCTACAATGGGTACGCCTATGGGTAATGTAATTAGGTTGTATAATGCAATGGCAGGTGGTTCGGTAGTTGCACAAAGCTCGCTTGCCCCATATCAACTGACTACTCCCGTTATTACTACTACAACTACTTTCTATATGGCAGCAGTTAATTCTAGTACTGGCTGCGAAAGTGCAAGAGTTCCACTTGTAGCCACAATTAATCTTATACCTTCTGCGCCTAGCGCCATGAATGTAAGTCGTTGCCAAAGTGGAGTAGTGACAATTACTGCAATGATGGGAGCCGAACCGGGGAATGAAATTCGACTTTTCCCGAGCCAAACAGGTGGTGCATTACTAGCAGTAGATAACGTGGCGCCCTTTGAGCTTACTACTCCTACTGTTTTTGCTTCTACTAATTTCTTCATAGAAAGTTTTAATTCGCTTACGGGCTGTGCTTCTCCCCGTACTCAGGTCACAGTATCTATATTAGCTCCGCCTTCAGCACCGAGTGTTTCTGGAATAGCGCGTTGTGGTAGTGGAGTAGTCACTTTTACGGCCAATAATGGTTCTAACCCTGGTACAGAAATGCGTTTGTATGTGTCTTCTGTAGGAGGTAGCCCCATAGCTACAGATGATACTCCACCTTTTGAGCTCATTACTCCAGTGCTTTTTGCTACTACCACCTATTTTGTTGAAAGCTTTAATGCTCAAACTAATTGTGCAAGCGTAAGGACACAGGTGGTAGCAACGGTTAATACTGTTCCGGGTACTCCGATTGTTTCAAATGTTAGCCGTTGCGGAGCAGGGAATATAACTTTTACGGTAAACAATTCTTTACCCGCAGGTAATCAAATGCGCCTTTATGATAGTGAAATAGGTGGAAATTGGATTGCTACTGCTAATAGTTCGCCTTTTGAATTACGTGTAACTAATTTGAATACTACCACTACTTATTATGTTGCCAGCGCAAATACTAATACAGGGTGCGAGAGTGCACGGCAAGCCGTAGTAGCTACTATTGAGCCTTCTATTGGCGCTCCTACTGTTTCAAGCGTAAGTCGTTGTGGGGTGGGTTCTGTAGTATTAACTGTAACAGGTATGCCGGCGGAGGCAAATCAAGTTCGTTTATTCAATTCCCCTACAGGAGGTTCTCCCGTATCTGTAGCTAATGCTTTTCCATTTGAGTTAGGTACGCCTACTCTTTTTACTTCTACAATGTATTATGTAGAAGCCTTTAATTCTACTACCGGTTGTACCAGCCCAAGGGTACCAGTGGTTATTACCATTAACTCTATTCCGGGCATTCCTAGTGCAAGTACAGTAGCACGCTGTGGCAGTGGAATAGTGAATATTACCGTAGCAATGGGAAATCCAATGGGGAGTGAAATTCGTTTATATGATACTCCCGTGGGTGGTAACCCGATAGGCATGGATAATACTATACCCTACGAGGTAACTACGCCGATTGTAAATGCCACTTCGGTTTATTATGTAAGTAGCTTTAATTCAAATACAGGATGTGAAAGTAGCCGTGCCGCAGTTAATGTACAGATTAACAGTGTTCCGGGGCAGCCCTTTGCTCAAGATGTTAGTCGTTGTGGAGCAGGTAATCTTATAATTACTGCTCAAATGGGTACGCCTAGTGGCAATGAAATGCGTTTGTATTTAGGGCAAGGAGATGCTAATCCCCTTTCAGCGGATAATATTTTCCCTTATGAGCTTAATACAGGAATTGTAGGAACCACCACTACTTTCTTTATTGAAAGTGTGAATACAAATACGGGTTGTGCTAGTACAAGGAGGGCAGTGGTAGCTACTGTTAACCCGGGACTAGGGACTCCAATGGTTATGGATGTAAATCGATGTGGGCCAGGTTCAGCTACTATTACCGTGATGATGGGTACACCTGCAGGTAATTCTGTTCGTTTATATGCTGATCCATTGAGTGCTCAACCAATTGCTAGTCGTAATTCTGCCCCATTTGAGATTACAACTCCATTGATAAACACTTCTACTCTTTTCTATGTTTCTAGCTATAATTCTACTAATGGTTGCGAAAGTGAAAGAGTACCTGTAACAGTAGGAATTAGTACGTTGCCCAGTGCACCTTTAGTAAACAATGTAAGCCGCTGTGGCAGTGGGGTTGTTATTTTCTCTCCTATGATGTCTATTATTCCAGGGACTGAGGTGCGGCTATATTCTACCATTATGGGGGGAACAGTAATTGCGGCAGACGCTTTAGAGCCTTATGAACTAACTACTAATAATATTACCACTACAACAACCTTTTACATTGAAGTAGTTAATGGTGTAAATGGGTGTGTAAGTCCAAGAACAGAGGTAGTAGGTATAGTGAATGCTTTGCCAAGTGCTCCTAATGCTCAGGGAGTAACGCGCTGTGGAGCTGGAAGTGTAACTTTTACTGCCTTCATGGGGAATGTACCAGGTACTGAAATTCGCCTTTACGATGCAAGTCAGGGGGGAAATATTATAGATGCTGATCCCGCTTTCCCATACGAGTTGAAGACAGCAATTATTCCTTTTACTAACACTTATTTCCTAGAGGCAGTAAATGCAAATACAGGATGTGTAAGTGCTACTCGTACGCCTGTGGTAGCAACTATAAGCAGTGCTCCCTCGGCACCCTTGGCTAGCAATGTTATGCGCTGCGGTGCAGGCTCCGGTACTTTTACCGCTTTCATGGGCGCTATTATTGGTTCTGAAATACGCTTATATACTGCAGAAGCTGGAGGGGTGGCACTAGCTGTGGATAATACTCCACCGTATAATCTCAGTACTCCTTTTGTCAATACTACTACAACTTTCTATTTAGCAAGTGCAAGTGGAGCTTGCGAGGGCATAAGAACGCCTATAGTTTTAATGATTATGGAGCAGCCCACAGCGCCTGTTGCTTCTAATGTAAGCCGCTGCGGCACAGGAAGTGTTACCATCACAGGATTTATGGGTGGGGTAGCAGGTACAGAAATGCACCTCTATAATGCTCCTAGTGGAGGTACGCTAGTAGCAATTGCTACGAATAGCCCTTATTTATTAACAATTCCTAATCTTTCTACTACTACAAGCTACTATGTGGCTAGCGTAAATAATGTAAGCGGAGGTGTTTGTGAAAGCCAGAGAACTTTAGTGGTAGCTACTATTCATCCTAGTCCTAGTGCTCCTACGGCAAATAATCTTAGCCGATGTGGTAGTGGAGTTGTAACTATTACTGCTAATTTTGGCATAGTACCGGGCACGGAAATTCGCTTGTATAATACTGCTGTAGGGGGCTTCCCATTGAGTGTGACAACAGGCGCTCCAGCTCAAATAACTACAGAGACAATTACTACAAATACTACCTACTACCTTACTAGTGCTACTGCTAATTGTGAAAGCAATCGTACAGCTGTTGTGGTAAGAGTAAATCCACAACCCTCTAACCCTACTGCAGCTAATGTTACACGTTGTGGGGCAGGGGCTGTTACTTTTACGGTGACTATGAGTGGGGTAATGGGTTCTGAAGTACGTTTATTGGATGCACCTGCTGGCGGGAATGTTTTAGCAGTGGCTACTAATTTCCCTTATTTACTAACTGCGGCAAATGTTACTACAACTACAGTTTTTTATGTTTCTAGTGTAATTGGTACTTGTGAAAGCTCTCGTATTCCCGTAGTAGCTACTATAGGTAATCAACCTAGCAATCCTAGTGTAAATAACGTGACGCGTTGTGGTACAGGAGTAGTTACTTTTTCGCCTGTAATGGGTAGTATACCAGGTAGCGAAATGCGTCTATATGACTCCCCAAGTGGCGGTTCTGCAATAGATGTTGCTAATATTGCTCCTTTTACGCTTACTACTCCAAGCCTAACGACTAATACTATATTTTATATATCTAGTGCAAGTGGCACGTGTGAAAGTGCGCGTGTTCCTGTGCGTGCTTTGGTTACAGGTACGCCGGCAGCTCCTAATGTTTCTAACGTTTCGCGTTGTGGGGTAGGACCAGTTACGCTTATAGCAAGTATGGGTAACCCAGCAGGGATGGAAATTCGATTTTATGATGCGGTAGGAAATTTACTAGCTACCGATAATACGGCTCCTTATAGCTTTACAACCTCTTCTCTAAGCACAAATACTACTTACTTGGTGGGCAGTGGTTCAGGTAATTGTGAAAGTCCAAGGGTACAAGTGATGGTAATGGTGAATAGTGCGCCAACAGTACCTTCAGCAGCAAATATAGGTTTGTGTGGTGCAGGAGCAGCAACATTTACGGGATTTATGGGCGCTGTAGCAGGAACAGAGTTGCGTTTGTACGACGCTCCTACAGGTGGTAACTTAATTGCTATTGCTACTAGTAGCCCTTATCTATTAACTGTACCATTTGTAGCTACTACTTCGAATTACTTCTTGGCTAGTGCTATAACCGATGCTAATGGTACCTGTGAGAGTTCGAGATTTCGAGTAACAGCTACAGTTGGCGCGGCAGTTTCTGCTCCGGCAGTTTCCAATACTTCTCGTTGTGGCAGTGGCGTGGTCAACTTTACTATATTCCAACCTGTAGGTCAAAATAATGAGTATCGCCTTTATGGTGATGCCACCTCATCTGCTCCAATTGCTACAGCGACAGGAAATCCGGCTATTCTTAGTACGCCTGCTCTCTTGACTACTACTACTTATTTCATAAGTGCTGCTAATGGAAACTGTGAAAGTAACCGCATAAGAGTAGTCGCAGGGGTAAATATTGTTCCTGATGCGCCGCAGGTATCTTCTGTAAGCCGTTGTGGTACCGGAAGTGTAACTCTTACTTTGAGTTATGGCACTGTAGCAGGTAATGAGCTAAGACTTTATAGTACAGCGAATGCTACTACTCCTGCTTTTGCGGGTGCTAATAGTCCATTTTTAATAAGTTTAGCTAACATTAGTACTACTACAACCTATTTTGCTAGTAGTGTATCTACTAATGAATCATTTACGTGTGAAAGTAATCGTATACCCGTGGTTGTAAATGTTAATTCTCGCCCTTCGGCTCCAATAATTAGTAATATAACACGCTGCGGAAGTGGAAGTGCAGTTTTTACAGTAGCGCAGGGTAGTATTTCTGGTTCTGAAGTTCGCGTATATACAGCTTTTAGTGGAGGAACTTTAGTAACTAGTGCTCCTATTAGTGGAACCTCTGCTACGATTACTATTCCTAATGTAACTTCTTCGACAACTTATTTCTTTAGTATGAGTAATGAGGGTTGCGAAGGCTCCCGCTCGCAGGCAAGTGTAGCTATAGTGTCTCCTCCCTTTAATCCAACCGTAGCTAGTGTAACGCGTTGTAGTAGTGGGGTAGTTACTCTTAGTGTTATTTCTCCTACAGCTACAGGCTTTGTATTGCGAGCATATGATGATGCATTTGGTGGTAATTTAGTTGCAAGTTCAAGTGTAGCACCTTATACTTTAACTATCAGTAATGTCACAACAACTACTACCTACTATGTATCAAGTACGCAAAACGATTGTGAAAGTGCACGTACTGCGGTAGTAGTAAATATTATCGGTTCGTCAGCAGCACCTAGCGTGAATAATGTTATTCGGTGTGGTAGTGGCACAGTTACTTTCACTGCAGTGATAAACGAGACGAGTGGTGCTGAAGTTCGCCTTTATAATTCTAATGTAGGAGGCAATGTTATTGCTGTGGCACAAGCAAGCCCCTACCTTTTAACAGTAAACAATGTAGCCACAACTACCACGTATTTTGTTTCGAGTGTAGTGGGCAACTGTGAAAGTGCAAGAATTCCCGTAGTTGCAACAATTAGTGGTACTCCCAGTGCTCCTATTGCTAGTAATGCTAGTGCGTGTGCTAGTGGTAATAGTGCTACTTTTTCAGTGAATATGGGACGAATACCAGGAAATGAAATTCGAATTTATGATGCTCCTAGTGGTGGAAATTTGCTAGCAGTAGATGATACAGCTCCTTATACTGTTACTGTAAATGTTCCAGGAAATGAAGCGATTTTCTTTATTGCTGCAGCCATTGGTAATTGTGAAAGTAGTAGAATTCAAGTTCGTGCAACCGCAGGCTCACAGCCTAGTGCTCCAACTGCTGCTAATGTAGGGCGTTGCAATCCAGGGAGTGTTGTAATTTCAGCCCAGATGGGAAGTAATCCTGGAACCGAAATTCGTTTCTATGATGCTCCAAGTGGAGGCAATCTAGTAGGTGTTGTTTCAGCGGCTCCTTACTTCTTTACTACTCCATCTATTAATACTACAACTACTTACTATATTTCTAGTGCATCAGGACCATGCGAAAGTGCAAGAAATTCAGTGGTAGTAAGTATATTGCCGCCACCAGCACAGCCTGCTGCTTCAGCTTCTCCGGTTTGCGGTAATGCTACGCTCACTATTAGTATTAGCCCAAGCACTACTCCTCCCTTGGAGTACAGAGTGTATGCAACGAGTACAGGAGGTGCTCCAATAGCTACCGCTGCAGGGGTAAGTTCTACTATAACCGTGAATAACGTAGGCGTAAATACCCTGTTTTTAGCTGCGGCTAATGGTGAGTGTGAAAGTGCTAGGACAAGTATTCCTGTAAGAACTGCTCCGCAGCCCAACCTTACGGCAAGTGCAACCTCCGAAAGTTGTGCAAGCACAGGCTCTATTGTAGCTCAGGCTAGTGGGGGAAGTGGTAATGGCTATCAATATCAGCTTTTCTTAAATGATCAGCTAGTAAGTGCTAATGCAACGGGAGTGTTTTCCAACCTTGCTGCTGGTAATTATGTAGTTCGTGTGCAGGACCAAAATGGATGTGTAGCTCAGGCTGCTGCTTCTGTAACAGGTCTAGGAGCCCCAACTATAACGAGCGTAACAGCAGTAACAGCTACTTCAGCTACAGTAAACTGGAATCCGGTTGCAGGTGCTGTTAGTTATACCATTCAGTATCGTGCTGCCAATTCTAATTTTGTTACCATTAGTAATATTTCGGCAACAGTAAGTTCTCAAGTTTTGACTAACTTAACGCCGGGCACCATTTATGATGTGCAGTTGCAAGTAGTTTGCTCCAATGGAAGAACTTCCGCCTTTTCTCCAGCACAAAGTTTCCAAACTTCTTCTGCGCCTGCAGGTTGTCCTGCGCCTACTAATGTTACAGTAAATCCTATTTCAGGTACTACTGCTGAAGTATTATGGACAAATGTTTCAGCAGCCACTGCCTATAATATTCGCTATAGGGAGCTGCCCAATGGTAGTTTCTTAATTTTCAATAATCAAGCTTCACCTAGTCTTTTGATTGAGTCTCTAAGTCCGGGAAGAACTTATGAGGTGCAAGTCCAATCAATTTGTGCAGGGGGGGTAGTTTCTACGTTTACTAGTTCTCCGGCATTTACGACTCCGGGTAGCCCTGTGCCTGCTTGCGAGGTTCCAAGTAATGTACAAGTAAATGTGAATCAAAATCAAGCAACTGTTACTTGGAATGCCGTGTCGGGTGCACAAAGCTATACTTTGCAGTATCGGGTAATTCCTAATGGTACATTTACTGAAATTGCTAATATTACTGGTACTTCGCAAAATATTACAGGCTTAAGTAATGGTAATTATGAGGTGCAGGTACGTGCAAATTGTAGAGAGGGTAGTTCTGCTTTCTCTAGTGCTCGTACGTTTACGATCTCAGTAAGCGGTGGCAATGGCGGTAGTGGTAGTGGTATTTGTGCGACCCCTACAGATTTAAGGGTAATTCGTACCAGTGCTAATAACGCAACTATTACCTGGACGCCTAATGCAAGTGGAGCTTCTTGTTATATTTTGAGTTATGGAATTGCGGGTACTAATCCTAATAACTGGCCACAGTTTTTGATTCCGCATCCTGGTAACATTTTAGAAGCTACTAATTTATTACCTAATAATGAGTACAATGTAATTATTCGTACTAATTGCACTTTGTGCTCATTCCGTAGTGGAACTATTACTCCGCCTTCTGCGCCAGTGAGTTTTAGAACAACAGCAGCTAGGGTAACGGATAATAGCTCTTCTGATGAAACTCAGGTTCGGGTGTATCCTAATCCTACGCAAGGTGGTATAATAGTAGACCTAGTTTCTACTATTGAAGCGCAAGGGGTTGTAAGAGTTATTGATATTACGGGTAAGATAGTGTATGAACAAAATGTTGATATGAGCAGGGGGCAAGTTAACTTATCTGTAGACCTAAGTGCTCAGCCTGCAGGAATTTATTTCTTAGAACTTCGTGCGCCCAATATATTCAAGAGCTTGAAAGTAATTCGTAATTAAACTTAAACTACAGAGAGAATAAAAAGGCTACCCTAAGTAGGGTAGCCTTTTTGACTTATTAGAATAGTGGTTTTTATGGTTTTGAGGTTATTCTAGTGGGCATAGCTATGATAATAGGGCAGAGGCTAAGAGTAGAAATTTATCTTTTTAAGAAAGATTGAGGTTATTAAAAGCACTTAAATCTACAGAATCTAATTGATTTTTGAACTCTTGATTATCATATTTGCCTAAGTCGATTAGTAAATCTAGGTGCCTTGGAAAGTTTATGATAAGTTGCTCGTCATTTAGGTGTTTAAGTGTTTTCTTTATTTTCTGCATAAAAATCAACTCACTTTCATCTACCTTATTATCGGCGTGAATCATTCTTACTAATACTTCTATAAGTTGTAGCTCCTGCTTTTCCGATAGGTCAGATTCTTTTAGCACCTGGATAAAGTCATCTATAGCCTTAGCTCCATGCTGTTTAAGGCTTTTTAAAGAAGTTTGTAGTTCAGCTTCATATTCCAAGCCAATAAAATATGGTGAATTAAGACATAAGTCCTTTATTTCTGCTACTTCACTTTCGGCTATATTTCCATCGCACGCAGTGAGATAAAAAGCACTTTTGAATAGAAGTTTTCTGAATTCAGAATTTTTCATAACTAAAATCCAATTTTGCCTTTTTTAACTTGATCTTGCATCGACCTAGGTAGTAGGCTAACGAGCCTTTGGTTAATTTCAGTAAGCTTATTCCAATTTTTTTCCTCAATAGCTCGCATACCAGCTTCTATTAATAGACTAGCTTGCTGCTGATCATTCATTCGAACATATTGGTTTTCAACAAGATTTCTAAAAATATTTATTTGAAATTCGGGAGTACGCATAAGTACTTGCATCATAAGAATATGCATTTCTTCAGTTGCTTCCTTTATCTTAAAGGGGCTTTTGGAGCTCAAGAATGTCTCTTCTCTAGCAATAATTTCTTCAAACGCTTTTCTTTCAAAGTCATTGCCTATGCTTTGGATAATTTGTTGGCATTTTTCTTTAGCCTCCAGGTATTCTGCTTTAGCAGCAGTAATTCTTTTATCTTTGGTTACAGTATCAATTTCTTGGGCTATTTTTCGCTTGCGGTCTTCTAATTGATAGCGGTTATCGGTTATATCGTCACTGCTTAGTTTATGGCTTTGCTCCTGAATTTCTGTCATCTGTTTTTTCAGGGCTTGTAAATTCTTAGCTGTTTCATAATCTTCAATTTGTTTAGCTGCCTCAATTTCAGTTTCTAATTTTTGGGCAAGTTCTTCTACTTGTTCTACCAACACCTCAACAGGAGTATCTCTTTGTTTAGGGTTGAATATTTCTTTAAACTCCTGATCTCCCATTACTAGGTAGGCAGATACAGTTAAATCTCTGCTCTCACTAATTTCAAAGGTAAGTTGAATATCCGAACCCTTAGATATATCTCTTGTAATTTGGGTACCTTTGATTTCCATATAGCCAATATTATAGTTTGCTTCAGGTAAAGCAAGGTGAGAGCCCTCTAAAACACTTAGCCTGTAGCTATCATTAGAGCCCTTTACTAAAGTTCGGTTTAGGGTCTTAGTTATAGTTTTCCGTACTGGAAGCACCGTATTGCGTGCGAAAAGAAGTTCGAGCTTGGTACCACCAGTTTCTAAATCATCTACTTCTAAGCAAATATCATTGGGAAGAGGTTGACCCGCAATTCCATAGCCGCTATTGATACCTATAAGGTCAGCATCTGTTTCTATAGTATTGCCCTGCCCGTCCACAACTATAAATTCAAAGTAATTGTAAGCATTTTCTACTAAGGGTAATTCTTCACTAATTTGTTTAGTTAGTGGTTTTAAGCCTGTATCAAAGCCCCCATCTTGCCTAGTAATTCTGTAAAATAAGCCATCTATATTTCCCTCAATTCTGGCGGCAAAGTATTCTTCTTTTTCTTTGCTTGTTTTTTGATATGCCATTCTTACTCTAATGCCGTTGCTACTTGGTTTTTTCTTTTCTGTGGTTTCAAAACTTTTAGGCTTGGTGCCCGCAAAATAGGCAGCGCCGATAGCAACTGCAGTAGTGGGGTCTATATCGGTATTTACGGGAATATTCAACATTTCTTCTACCCTTTTTCGTACATACGGGATATAAGTAGAACCACCTACCATTAATACAAACGATACATCCTGAGGTTTTAAAGACTGGCGTACGAGTATTTTTTTTACCATTTCAATGGTTTTGTCAATACTAGGCTTAATAATACTTTCAAATTCAGAGCGGGTAATAGTGACATATTCGTCAATTTCATTTTCATCTTCGTCTGTAATTTGAACATTAATTTCGGCTGAGGTTTGGGAAGAAAGTTCAATTTTAGCTTTTTCAGCTAAATACCTAAGGGCTAGGAATTTGCCATTGTATTTGCCAGAAGCGCTTGTCATTTTGGTGAGTAGGTCATCAAAGGACCCCATTTCTTCTAGTCTAGGAATAATCAATTGTTTCACAACCTCTTCGTCAAAATCATTTCCGCCTAGAAAATTATCTCCCTCGTGGTCTAGGACCTTCATTTCTCCATCTTGAATTCTGACTAATGCCACGTCGAATGTGCCGCCCCCTAGATCGTAGACCAGCCATTGGCCTTCTAAATTAGCTCGTTTCTTATTAGCATAGGCTAAGCTAGCAGCAATAGGTTCCTGTAACAAAACAACTTGCTTAAATCCAGCCCTGAAGCCAGCTTCCTTAGTGGCATTAGACTGGATGGTATCAAAAGAGGCAGGTATTGTAATGACTGCGCTATCTAGCGTTTCACCGGTTTGGACAAAAGTTTTTAGTTCTTTTAAGACTTCTGTGGAAAGTTCTACCGGCGTTTTGGATTGATTTAAAACAGGAACTTTAAAGCTTTCTGTAGTGCCCATCTTGCGCTTGAATCGGGAAAATACGTTTTTAGGGTCCTTTTCGGCATATACCTGTGCTTGCGTTCCAACAAAAATTTTATCTTTTCGATAAGCAACTACCGAAGGTAAGGTACTTCTTCCATAATCTCTAGGGTTAGTAAAAACATGTACCTCTCCTTTATTGAACTTGGCAATAGCTGAATTAGTTGTACCTAGATCAATTCCAAAATTAATCATGTTTTCCATAGGTATGTGTTCCTTTTAAGATTGATTAATTGTATCTTTAGATTGAACAATCACAACTGCTTTTTGCACAATATGATTTATTCCTCCACTTCTATAATGGATAATAGGTTTAATTACTTCTGTAATTACTAAATTTTCAGTACTCTCTCCTGCTATACTTGCATCACAATCGATTCTTGTGGAATCATAATTTTCTCCAAGAGGATTATGAATAATTAAGCCCGCTTGGTCTGCATAGAGCTCAGTAGCAAATATGTTTTTCAGCTTCTCTAAATTTCGAGAAATGGTATTGCTTTCCTGGATTTTTTCTAATTTCTTTTCAATCTCAAAAATTTGATTGAGTATATCCAGAAATACTTTTTGAGCATCAGGTAGCTTAAATACTTGCATAATTATTTTTTTATTTTTTTGTAAATGAAATCTAATATTTTATTTCTTATAAATTTATTTACACGAGGATAATTTTTTAATTGCTTAGCCCAAAAAGGTGAATATTTATAGTAAAACTTAACAAATAATTTCCCCCAAAAAGAATTCATTAATACTTGGTCTCTGAAATTTCTGAAAGCTATCACTTGGGGAGCATTGTTATCTTGATAGCAGGCTGTGGCAATATAGCAATCCCAATATCGTCGCCGCGCCGAAATGTTAGCGACAATCTTTCGTAAATCGTTAGCTGCACTTTTTAGATGGTTTCTAACTGCAGGATCCTGAATTTGTATTTCAAGTGCTAGATTAATTAAATCAGTAGAAGTTTTAATATCCATATACTTGTTAAATACTAGCACTGACAAAGTTTTAAGTCCCATTGCAATTTGTATTCGTATTTCATCAAATACGGGAGGTAATTGATTTAATTCTTGAATGTTAATTAATTTACTTGCTCTGTGGCGTAAAGATTTGATATCTAGTTCTAGTTCAAAGTTAATACCTTCAATCCACTTTATCAGCTGTTGAATAACGAACGCATATTTAATGAGTATAGCCCCATACTTGTGGGCTTCTTCTCGCTCTTTATGAATTTCTGAAATTTGCTGATGGTCTTCTTGAAGCCTTTGGCGAGTAATAGTATTGACTTTGATTTTAAGAGCAAATTCAATAATTTCAAGAGAAGCTTTAGAATTATGTAAATTATTGAAAATTATTACAGAAAGATTGCGTATTTTTTGAGCAATTTCATTTCTAATACCTTGAAAATAATCTGGCAAAATATTTACTAGCTGAATATTTATATCTTTTTTTAATTCTTGGATGAGAATATTACTATTTTGGGCGGTATAATGACCTTCCTCATCGTCAATAGATTGGGTTATGCTTTGGATATTTTGTATTATATCATTGAGTAATTTCCTCACACCCTCGTAAGCTTTATCTAAATGTTGATTATTTACTAAGATAGGAGCAGATTGAGTTATCTTTTTAACTAGCTCGATATCATTTTTTTGAAATGCTACTAGCAAAACTCTATTGTATTGCTGCGCAAAATAGGGGCTAACAAAAGCTATAAACTCAGGATGTTCATAAATTTTTTGGGCTTGGAAGTTGTAAAAGTAGCTCAAGTCTCCTTTAGTTAGAAAATTATTGAGCTGGGGAGTTTCTTTTTTTAGAGACCAGTAGAAACGACTTTTTTGTAGATTATCTAATTCATCGACAGCCTCAATAAATTCTGCTTTATGGATTTTTACGTTATTAAATTCAATCGTTCCATCCTGTGCTAAGTCGAATTCAGCAAGTTTTCTTCTTTTAGCTTTCTTTATCTCATTGCTATCCTGCGTTTCGACTTCTAGAATTTCATAAGGGTTAATAAATTGCATAACTTTTCAAATTTTATGAGTAAGTAAAATAGAAAAATTATATAATTAAGTTAAATAAAATTTTTTATACATAAAAATTACTTTAGAACATTTCCTAACAATAATCTAAATTTAGCAATAATACTTCTAGTAATTATAAATATATTTCAATAATATATTAATTCATTAATTTATAGTTAAGGTATAAATTCAAATTTTTTGAATTAAAATAAAAATTAAAAGACATTAAATAATAATTGGCTTAGTCAAGTATAAAAAAATATTTCTTGTATATCAAGTTTAAACCCCTAATAAAATGAAAATTTTTTAATAAAAATCGCTTTTTGTGGTATTTGATATTAACTTTAGGAAAGAACATTAGATAAGCTTTATAGTGAAGATAATATTTAAATGACTTTATGATTGAATTCATTTTTTAGTGAATATTCGAGGAAAATCCAATAAAGGAGAAAAGACTATTTTTTTTAGCAACTAGGCTTACTAGGCTTAAAAAAGTAAGTTTTACCGAATTTTACTGAGTTTAGCTTTTAGTTAGGGAATAGATATTTAGATGTTGGATGGAGCTAGTAACTAGAATTTTACTTTTGAGCTTGCTGCGGGGAGGCGGAGAAAAATTAGGGTAATTTTAGTGGTTTTTAATAAGATTTAAAAAAAAAGGACGAAACAATTCGCCCTACCTTTTATTTATAACCCAAAGATAAAAGTAGAATTACATACTATTACATACTTATGATATGTAGCAGCTTTCTTTTAGCAATAGGCAAAATGGTTTCTTCGATGGGATAAAATCGAGGAGCTTCTACTAGGTAAGTGGCAGGGTTAGGAAGATATTTTTGGGTTCGGATTAAATCCATTTTGATGCTCTGAAAAGTAGTAACTAAACTTAAACGATAAGAAGATAAGTAGGTTACGTGAATACCTAGCATTCTTTCGTCGTTACCAAAAATACTAATGCTATAGCTATAAGCACTTGTTTCGCTACTATTAGCAAAGTGCAAAAGTAAATATCCTTCTTTTTTGTACAGCGGCAATACTCCGACAGGAGTAATACAGAGCTCCTGCTCTACGGTATCGTAAATATCTTTTCCTGCATCTAGTTCTGCTTTAATTTTAGGGATTGCAAAATCTACAATTGCATTGATTTCTTGAATAATAGGCTCTTCAGGAATATCTGATTGATAGTGCAAGGTCAAATTTTCTAAGTCAATGTGCGTGAGTGTATGAGGAAAACGACTTACCAAAGCCTCTTGTTGTTGTTTATAGCGCAACAAATTTTGATAATGATACACTAGATCCGAAAGTGTAGGATAGAGCATTTCTTGAGCAAAGTGCTTACGCACTTCAGCTAAGTAAGCGAGCAAGATATATTGTTTATACTCGAAGTCTATGAGACCTTCGGCAAACCAATCAGGCGATAGCTTTTTCATAGCTCCTAATTGTTAATTATTAAAGAAGTTTGTAATTCTCTTGAATAAAAATTAATTATTAAGAATTTTAGCTACAAAAAGAATACGAAATAGGTGAAAAAATAGTTTTTGCGAAAATAAGTAAAAATTATTATTTACACTTATATGGCAAGTTAATGTGTTTTAATGGTATAAAAATATTTATGGGTAGATACTTTTTTTGAAAAAGTGGAAAGCCTTGGTAAGAAAAAGCTAAAATAAAAATGGCACTGTGGGATAATACTACTGAGATTGAATTTTTCCATGAAGCTTTGGAGAACTTTGCTTGCCCTGAACAGTTATTTTACAAACTAAAAGAAGAATACTATGCTTATATTCCTAAAGGTGTTTCTGGAGCAGGTGAAACTTTACAAAGTAGAAATTCTTTAATAGGAAAATTTACAGAAAAATGGTGTAAAAAACTTTTTGAGCCAATTGCAAAAGAATTAGGTTTATTTGCCATAAATGGAGTCGTTTGTGAAGAATTAGGCTTGAATAAAAAGTCTAGTGCTGATCTTGCTTTTTGTACTCGAAATACTATTACCCAAAATCCTTTTGATATTAAATTGATATTCGAAGTAAAAATGAGCATTGTTTCGAATTATCGTTATTTGCCTCCCAAAATCATTGAATACGTTGGAGATTATAAACAGCGCAAAGGGAATCCATCTTTGCTTCGTTCCGATTCTATGCTTAAGGCAATTGGCAAAGCAGTTAATATCAGGGTTTCGGGAGTAGCTCAGGGAATACCAATTATAGTTTTAGGCAATAGTCCTATTACCGAAAATTATATTTCCAAAGTAGATTTTTTAAAAACTGCGGGTGTAGTTCAAGGTTTTTGGTCATTGAATCCAAAGCCTACTACTTCAGATTTTATATTTCAGACTCCACAATTAGGTTTTCGTACTATTTTAGAGGAAAAAGAGCTATTTGTATATTGTAAAGAGCTAGTAAGTTCTTCGCTATGCTATTTTTCTGCAATGCTCTCTAGGGCGCAACTTGGTGAATTAATTGATATTGCTAGCCAAGAGCCTACTTCTATTGCAAAAGCACAAAAATTCTTAAGGCTAATACAAAATATTAAATAAAAATGCATAAACGTAAAGGAACTCAAACTAGTGCTTTTGGAACAAAAGGTAGAGTTAATCATGATAGTACTAGGTTTTATAACTCTCGGTTATATCAAAGCACAGAAAAGGAAGTGAGTCTAGCTACTCATGAAAATATATTTCCCGCTGAATTGGAAAATCAAATTCTACTAGGTGTAGCAGAAAACATGAAAGAAATTCCTGATAATTCTATCCACTTAATGATTACTTCTCCTCCTTATAACGTTACTAAAGAATATGATGAGGATTTGACTTTGGAAGAATATTTACAATTTTTGAAAAAGGCTTTTCAAGAAACCTTTCGTGTATTAGTTAATGGAGGTAGAGCTTGCATTAATGTAGCAAATTTAGGAAGGAAGCCTTACATTCCTTTATCGGACTACATTTCTCACTTGATGCTAGAAATTGGCTTTCAAATGCGTGGAGAAATAATTTGGAATAAAGCAGCAAGTGCTAGTCCTTCTACTGCTTGGGGAAGTTGGCAAAGTGCTTCTAACCCTATTCTTAGAGATGTACATGAGTATATTTTGATATTTTCTAAGGGCAGCTTTCGGCGTGAAAAAGCAAATAAAGAAGATACTATCACTAAAGAACAATTTGTAGAATGGACTAAATCAGTTTGGACAATGCAAGCTGAAAGTGCTAAACGTGTAGGACATCCTGCTCCCTTTCCTGAGGAGCTTCCTTTTCGGCTTATTCAACTTTATTCCTTCAAAGGAGATATTATTTTGGACCCTTTCATGGGGAGTGGAACTACGGCAGTAGCAGCTATTAAAGCAGGACGTAAGTTTATTGGTTATGATAAGGTAGAAGAATACGTGATGCTTGCTCGTAAAAGAGTAAAACCTTATTTAGAACAAATGCATTTGTTTAACTAAAAATAAAAAATACAACCACCATAAAACTATATAAATTAGAAGTTTTTTCAGTTATAAATTTTTTTGTTTGAATTATCTCTTTAAGAGACTTCATGCATTTGACTTTTTTATTTTTTGCGCTGGAAATTGATTTGAAGCCAAGGAGTTTGTAAAATTCTGAAAATTTTTTTCGTTCGTAATAAAAATAACGTAGTAATTGACGACATTTTTCACATAATTCTTGCATAGCTAGAGAGATTAAATGCTCCTCCACTTCCTTAAAATCATCTTCTTGGTTTGCAGATAGCGCAATTTGCAGCTGCAGTTCTGAAATAGAATTTTCTGAATATTTTTTTTCACGTAATCGTTTGAGCCACAATCTCTTAGCAATTTCAAATAAAATTGTTTGTAATCTTGCCCCCAGTTGAAGGTTACCTTTTTGAATTTTTTGGTATAAAGTAATAAATGCATCTTGGTAGGTATCTTGGGCTTCCTCAGGTGTACCATTATTCATTAAAATGTAACGACCAATAGGAGGGTACATTTTTTTATAAACATATTCAACAACTTTAGGATCATTTTTTAAAATGAACATTACAATCTCTTGCTCGTTCAAGCGTTCTATTTCCATCCTGGCTCAGGAATTAAATACAGGACATCTATTTTCGCCCCTGTTGAAAAATTTTATTTGAAACTAACAAAAATAACAAAATAATACTATGGGAACAATTAATAATATAACACCAGAGCAATTAGAGGAGCTGCTAGACAAATATGTTAATAATGAGCTCAATCCAGAAAAAGAACTAGAGGCTTTTTTTTTAAACCAGGTAGCGCTAGGAAATTTTCAAGAAGAAATTGCTTTGCATAAGACTGCTATTCAAGCAATTAAGGACTATCATGAATGGCAGGAACTCAAAAAGAAGCTTTCTTCGATTGAATTGCCGACGCTAGAGGAAACGGATACTTCTGCTGCTAGTCTCAAAGCTTGTAAAGCTGATAAAATTAGACTTTTATCTTTCCAGAAATATAAACGTTGGACTTGGTGGAGTGTAGCAGCTGCTACGTTGATTTCGGGTGGATTGTTTTTGTATTTATGGAGGAATTCGTTTAATAAACAAGAAACTTTAGTTATAGCTCAATCACCCTCGTCTCACCAAAAGTTCTATAAAGGTAAAGACAATTCTAATCTTCAGTTTTCTCTGCCCAATCAACAAGGGAATGCTAATTCAGCTCCTTCTACTAGCCCGATGGCTCCTACAGCACAATCTAGTGAAAATAGTACTGCTAATGCTATTGCTTCTGTACCGAGGGCAGTTATGGAAACAAAAGAAATAACTTTTACAATAGTTCCTTCCGAAGAAAATTTAGGTTTTTCTTTTTCTCAACCTTTAAATTATAAGGTTCGATATTCACTCAGTAAAAATAAAGAAACTTTTGTTTATAGACTAGAAAGTCCAAATATGCTTATAGTAGAAGGACCTGCTGCAAATTTTACGGAAATCATTCCCTTCGAAGTAAGGTCTACTGCTTTTGATGGTTCGCTAAATGGATACTATTTTTTTTGGAGAGGGGAATTTTACTTTTTAGAGGGTTTGGATATTGAATCTTCGTGGAAAATTGCTCAGCCCATAAAGAATGAACTTTATAAAAATAAGTTAAGGAGCTGGCTACAAGCAGCAAAAAAGTAAAGTGAAAGTAAAAGTAAATTAACAAGTACAAGAATTTAAGCAAAAAGGAACTCTCGCTTTAGTGAAAGTTCCTTTTTGTTATTTGTATTATAAAAAAGAAAATAGCCTTAGTTTACTAGTAGTCGTTGAGAAGATACAACTTTATTGTCTACTTCCAAACAACAAAAATATAAGCCTGGGTTGAATTTCTTAACATTGAGAGAAATAGCATCACTAGGACGTTCTAATTCTAAGCGAGCTATCTCTTTGCCAAATATATCAAAAACTACTAGAAACGCCTTTTTATAGTTTCCAGGAATATGATAATTAATAGTACTAATTGAGGAAGATGGGTTAGGGTAAGGTTGCGATAGTGTAGCACCTGTTGCGTTATTTATAGATCGAGTAATAGAGGTAGAACCTGTGGTAATATTAACTTTGAAAGTAACATCTAGGGCTTCTATGGATCCGACTGGAAATACACGGTAAGTTACTTGGTTAAGACCGACTGTATTTTCAGGATATACGTCTACTTTGAGTTCACTTTCGGCATTAGCAGCGATTTGCTCTGCTTCACTTTCAACGTCTTTCACAGAGGGTAAACACAAGCCTGCCCAGCAATAATTGATTCGTACTTTATCAGAGGCCACATTCCTACCTATTTCCATTACCTTTACATTCAAAGGAGAGGAGCTCACATTTTTTACAAATGCTTTTACTTCTACAAATTCTGATACATCCGCTAACTTTACGTTTTTTTCATTTTGTAAGTTAACTAAGCGTAAATTTTGAGCAAGAATCCCCCCCGTATTAATAAGTATTAAAAAAATGAGTAAAAAATATTTAACTTTCATGGTCAAGCTTTTAGTTTATGCCAACAAAATTTGTGCCAAAAAAATCACTCTTACATTAGCTGTCTTTAAGTTTTAACCCCTATGTGAATTTAACTAAAAAAACAGATTTCCTGCAAAAAAGATGCTTGATTGCAATTTTTTAAAGATAAAGAAAATAATTTAGCACATAAATAGAAACTTACGTCCTTTTTTTCTTCTTCTTCTGAAAATAGAAGAGAATAAAAATAATCAGAATAATTGCGAAAAAAAAGGTTGTTTTGAAAATTGCTCCTAAGGAAAACCAAAAAAACTTAGTTAGAACCTTTAATCCATAAGCTAACAATATAACAGTAACTAGAATAGGTAGCCATTTCATTTTTATTTGAATTTTTTAGGGTAGTGATTAAGTCTGAATAATTCCTACGTTAAATGGTTTTATTTCAGGGTTATGGTTAGCTGCGGCTAGACAGTATGCTATAACTTTTCTAGTATCTAAAGGATTAATAATCCCATCTACCCAAAGCCGAGCTGCTGCATAGTAAGGAGAAAGCTGGGAGTTGTATCTTTCGGAGATTTCTTTCAAAAGGTGTTCTTCGGTTTCTTTATCAATTTGTTTGCCTTCTTTTTCAAGGGCTGTTATTTGGATTTGTAATAGCGTTTTGGCAGCCTGCATGCCACCCATAACGGCTATTTGGGCAGTAGGCCAGGCAAAAATAAAACGTGGATCATAAGCTTTGCCACACATGGCATAATTCCCAGCTCCATACGAATTGCCTATAATAATTGTAATTTTGGGTACCACTGAATTAGCCACTGCATTTACCATTTTAGCTCCATCTTTAATAATTCCTCCCTGTTCACTTCGGCTTCCTACCATAAAGCCCGTCACATCTTGTAAAAAAACAAGGGGTATTTTTTTCTGGTTACAATTCATAATAAAGCGTGCAGCCTTATCTGCAGAATCGGAATAAATAACCCCTCCCATTTGCATTTCTCCCTTTCGAGTTTTCACAATAAGACGTTGATTGGCCACAATGCCAACAGCCCAACCCTCGATTCTTGCGTAAGCCGTGATAATAGTTTTGCCATATCCTGCTTTATATTCGTCCATACTATCTGCGTCTACCAGCCACTTAAGAAGTTCATACATATCATAGGGCTTGGTTCTATCTGCGGGAAAAATGCTAAAAATACGGTCTGGCTCGTAAATAGGACTACGTGGCTCCACGCGATTGAAACCCGCTAGTGGAAAAGGACCTATTTTACTCATAATAGATTTGATTTTTTGCAAGCATTCATGGTCATCTTTCATTTTGTAATCTGTGACACCCGAGATTTCGGAATGGGTTACTGCCCCCCCTAAAGTTTCGTTATCTACTACCTCCCCAATAGCGGAGCGAACTAAATAAGGACCAGCTAAAAAGACAGAGCCTGTACCTTCTACAATCAATGCTTCATCACTCATAATAGGAAGATAGGCACCCCCTGCTACACAAGAGCCCATAATAGCAGCAATTTGAATAATTCCTTGGCTACTCATTACTGCATTATTACGGAATATTCTTCCAAAATGCTCCTTATCTGGAAAAATTTCATCTTGCAATGGCAAATATACTCCAGCACTATCTACTAGATAGATTATGGGTAGCCTATTTTCCATAGCAATTTCTTGTGCTCTAAGATTTTTTTTCCCCGTCATAGGGAACCAAGCTCCGGCTTTTACAGTAGCGTCATTAGCCACAATTACACATAAACGCCCTGAAACTTTCCCTATTCCTGTAACGACGCCTGCCGAAGGACACCCCCCATGCTCAAGATACATCCCTTCTGCAGCGAAAGCCCCAATTTCCAAGAAGTCTTCTGGATCATCCAGGAGCACAGCAATGCGCTCTCGTGCAGTAAGTTTTCCCTTTTCTTTGTGCTTGGCAATCGCTTTAGGGCCTCCACCTTGGTAAATTTGTTTTAATTTTTTATCTAGCTCCCCAACTAAATTTTCTAAGAAACTCATTTTAGAGAATTAACTTGCTATACACAATATACCTATTGCAAGTTAATCAAAACTTGTGAAATTTTTGAGCTTGCGTAGAAAAACAATAGAAACTCAGCAGGAGATCTTTTTTTCTAATATTTTTTATAAATTACCTTTGGTTCCATTTATTTAAGAAAATGCAATTTATTAGGTTGGTAGTGGTGGAAGTTGTTGAAGTTGCTATTGTTTGGCTTTTTACTTTCTTATTTTTGGAAGCGGCTGCGCAAGGCTATAATCACTGGACCATTCAGTATGGTGCAAGGTCTTTGCTTCTAGGTGGCAATGTTGTGGCAGGTGCAAGAGACTTTAGCGCTTTTTATTACAATCCTGGTAGCAGTGCTTTTATTCCCCATTCTCACATCTCGATCGGCGCTACTGGTTATCAATTAATGAATATTTACTATAATGACGGCGCTGGAAAGGGAATTAATTTTAAAACACAACCCTTTTTCCAAATACCCGTTATGCTCGGAGGAGTGCAAAAAATTGGTTCTAATCCTAAATTTAGTCTTACCCTAGGTTATTTTTTAATGCAGCGGCAAAGTTTTAACTTCGTTAGTTCTGGCAGGAAAAATGGGCAAAAAGATATAATTCCAGAACCTAATGATGTTCCTTTGTTTTTAGAACCTTATTTTGCTGATATATACTTGCGGGCTCAACGCTCTGAATTATGGGGAGGTCTAGCTTTCGCCCTAAATGTTGGACCTAATTTTGGAATTGGTATTTGCCCTACTATTGCCCATCGTAATGTACTTGAAGAAGTAAGTGATGACCTTTCTTTATTTCGCAATAATGGCACTACAGGAATTTATAGTCGCTTTATTAATTTTGATTATTATCACACTCGTTTATTTTTGAAAATAGGAGCCGAATTGAAGCTTCCTAAGGTAGCAATCGGACTAACTACCTCGCTCCCCGCTTGGCATATACTGGGTGGGGGAGAAACAAGAGGAAAATTTACAGTAAGCAATTTATACCCTGCCCTAGTAGACTTTACTAAAAGTGATCTTAAAACTAATTTATCCATTCGTTATCAAACAGGGCTTTCTATTGCTATTGGAGTTGAATATCCTAAAAAAAGGGCAATTAATTATTTTTGTTTACAGTGGTTTAATCGAATTCCTACGTATAATATTGCAAATACGACGCTGGACCTACTTCCTCCCGCAGAAAGTAGTCTCTCCCAAAGCTTAACAGAAAATTTCCCCTATTTTGAAAACCACCGGCATGTTATAAATATAGGATACGGTAGAGAAATGGAGCTAAGTGAAAACTTTTCTTTTATCGTAAGCCTACGTACGGATTTTTCTTCAGTTAGCCCAGGGCAAGCACAAAGATTTCGTTATCAATTTGGCGCATGGGACCTTTTACATTCTACCCTCGGTTTTTCAATAGATAAGGCCCATAGTAACTTAAGTATGGGTATAACGGGAGCTTTTGGTTATACAGCTACCTATAGTGCTACCCAACTAACAGACCCAGTTGCTTATTTTTTGTATAGTCAGCGGAGCAAAGCAAGCGTTGTAATTTGGGGCTTAGGGCTGGTAGTTTGCTATACTCAAATAAGCCCCATACGCAAAAAAAAGAATTTGCAGGAATAAAAAAGTTATCGATTTTAGTCTAGCTTATGACTCTTCAAAAAGAGTTTAGGTTTTTGGAAGAAATAAAAAAACATAAACTAGTATTTAAGCAAGGAATAAGAAGCTTATTATTTATCTTCTTAGGCGTATTAAGTGCCAGCATCGGGTTAAAGGGATTCTTGCTACCTAATAACTTCATAGATGGCGGTGCAGTAGGTATTGCCTTGCTTATTAGCTTTATTAGCTCCTTTAATCTATCTCTTTTACTTTTCTTAATTAATCTGCCTTTTTTGATTATTGGTATTCGGCAAATATCAGTTGCTTTCTCTATAAAAAGTACATTTGCTATATTGTT